>CALMQC010000602.1 GCA_937871895.1 uncultured Roseateles sp.
TCGCGCTTCTAGGTATGGACGAGCTCTCGCCCGAAGACAAGCTGGCCGTGGCCCGCGCCCGCAAGATCCAGCGTTTCCTGTCGCAGCCCTTCCACGTCGCCGAAGTGTTCACCGGCACGCCTGGCAAGTACGTGCCGCTGAAGGAAACCATCCGCGGCTTCAAGATGATCGTGGGCGGCGAGTGCGACCACCTGCCGGAACAAGCCTTCTACATGGTCGGCACCATTGATGAGGCATTTGAGAAGGCGAAGAAGATCCAGTGATGGATTCAGGGGCCGCGAGCAGTTGGTCGGCCCCGTCTTGAACCTTCTTGTTCGCTAAGGAAAGTACGAGCATGGCAACCATTCACGTCGACGTCGTCTCCGCCGAAGAGCAGATCTTCTCCGGCGAGGCCAAGTTCGTCGCTCTGCCTGGCGAGTCCGGCGAGCTGGGCATCCTGCCGCAGCACACGCCCTTGATCACCCGCATCAAGCCCGGCGCTGTGCGCATTGAGCGTGCCGACAACGGTGAAGAAGAGTTCGTCTTCGTCGCTGGCGGCATCCTCGAAGTGCAGCCGCATCGCGTCACCGTGCTGGCCGACACTGCCATCCGCGGTCACGACCTCGACGAGGCCAAGGCCACCGAGGCCAAGCGTCTGGCCGAGGAAGCGCTGCGCAATGCCAAGGACAAGCTCGACCAGGCAGCGATCCAGAACGAGCTGATCGGCCTGGCCGCGCAGATCGCGGCGCTGCGCAAGTTCCGCAAGAAGTAAGCGGACCGAGGCCCTCTCCACACGACCCCGAAGCTGCGATGGAACACGACAGGCCCAAGCCCGGTCGCACCAAAGCAGCATCCAAGAGCGCGGCCAAGGCCGCGCTTGGTCCTTCTGCGGCGGATCCGATCGCTGCTGCGCCAACGCCTCTGCCCCTGCTGACGGACGCCGTTCCGCCCCCTCCCAGCAGCGGCCACGTCCTGGTCGAGCTCGACGGCACCCAGGCCGGGCGACGCGTCGACATCCCGCTGGGCCCTCCGTTCATCATCGGCCGACGTGCGTCGGCCGATCTGGTGCTGGCCGACCTGATGGTGTCGGGCATCCATGGTCGGCTGGAGGCGCAAGCCGATGGTCAGCTGCGCTACACCGATTTCAAATCCACCAACGGAAGTTTCGTCAATGGCCGCCGCATCCAGGGCAGCGTTGACTTGCCGCATGGCGCAGTGCTCAAGCTCGGGTCGCACCGTTTCCGTCACGAACGGATCGCGCCGGCCGGGGACCGCAGCCTGGCTGACACGCAACCGCTGCCGCTCGCGACCGGCGACAGCGATGAGCCCCAGTCCTTCGAGCTGCTCACCAGCCTGCATCCGGCCGAGCCGGCGCGTGGCGCGGCGGTGGGGTGCTTTCAGCTGGCCAACGAGCGCTGGGCCGTCTATGTGATGCAAGGGCGCGAGAGCGTCTCCACGGCCGAGATCACGGTCAGCTGGTTGCACCGCGCCTTCAATGCCGGTGAGTCCATGCTGGTGGCGACCGACCTGCTCGTCGCTTGGCAGTCCGCCCTCGCGCTCGACCATGGTGACCCCGCAGGGCCGCCGCTGCTGTGGTGCGCGGTGGTGGACGAGCGCACGCGCACGCTGACCTGGGCCGGCTTTGACGCCCCACCCGCCTTGCTGCGCACGCCCGACGGCGAAATGCACCGGCTGGAGAACAGCGGCACATGCGCCAGCCTGCGAGACCAGTTGGCCGCCGGGGCGGGTGCCTTGCGCGTGCAGCCTGGCACACGGCTCTATGCCTTCAATGCCGGGGCCTTTGCGCTCCATGCACGTGATGGGCAGGTCTGGTCACTGGATGACTTCGAGGCCACCATTGCCTGCCTGCACGCCGGGCGCGGCCCCACGCCGGATGAAGTGTTCGGCGCGCTGCGTCGCATCGATCCGAGCCTGCCCAAGCGCGACGATTTCGCGCTGCTGTCCCTTGTCTTTCCCGAGGCCTGAGAAGTTGTGAACGACCGCGTATTGCTCAAGGCGCCCGACGGCGCGCAGGCCGAGATTGCGCTGCATGGCGCCCATGTGCTGTCCTGGGTGCCCGCTGGCGCGTCGGAGCAGCTCTACCTGTCGCCGCGCAGCGAGTTCGCGCCGGGCAAGGCCATCCGTGGTGGTGTGCCGGTGTGCTTCCCGCAGTTTGCCGAGAGGGGCCCGCTGCCCAAGCACGGCTTTGCGCGCAACCAGGCCTGGCGGTTGCTCAACCTGGATGTCAGCCGAGACGACGCCATCGCCGTGCTGGCGCTCGACGGCGCCAGGGCTGACGTCGGTACCTGGGCGCGCCACTTCGAGCTCGAACTGACGGTGCGCGTTGCTGGCCAGATGCTCGACCTGGAGCTGGCCTGCACCAACACTGGCGAGGCGCCGCTGGGCTTCACCGCCGCGCTGCACACCTACCTGCGCGTCGACGATCTCAATGCCACGAGCCTGGCTGGGCTTTCGGGACTTCGGTACCGGGACTCGGTGCTGCAGCGCGATGAACTGCAGCGAGTCGAACTGCTGCTGCCCGGTGACTCTGGCGTCGTGGACCTGGACCGCATCTACTTCCAGGCCAAGGAGCCGTTGCTGCTCAGTGAGCACCGCCTCAATGGCCGCGTGCGCCGTGTCTTGATCACCAGCCAGGGCTTTGACGACGCGGTGGTCTGGAACCCTGGCCCCGAGCGCTGCGCCAAGCTGGCCGACATGCCGGCCGACGGCTGGCGCCACATGCTGTGCGTTGAGGCGGCGTGCATTGGCATCCCGGTCGAACTGCCGGCCGGCGAGACCTGGGTGGGTCGCCAGTCGCTGAGCCTCGAATCGGCGGGTTGAGTGCAGCGGCTCCGCAGAGCCCGCACATGACCTGAGTCAGAGCCGGGCGAGTAGCCGGCCCGGATAATCCGCCGATGTTTGCCCCGCTCCAGAACGACAACTTCCTGCGCGCCTGCCTGCGCCAGCCCACTGACCACACGCCCCTCTGGCTGATGCGCCAGGCCGGCCGCTACCTGCCTGAGTACCGCGCCACGCGCGCCAAGGCCGGCAGCTTCATGGGCCTGGCCACCAATACCGACTACGCCACCGAGGTCACGCTGCAGCCGCTCGAGCGCTACCCGCTCGACGCGGCCATCCTGTTCAGCGACATCCTCACCGTGCCCGATGCCATGGGCCTGGGCCTCTCGTTTCAGCAGGGCGAGGGCCCGAAGTTCGAGCGCGTGGTCCGCGACGAAGCGGCAGTCGCCCAACTGGCCGTGCCCGACATGGACAAGCTGCGCTACGTCTTCGACGCGGTCACGTCCATCCGCAAGGCTTTGAACGGCCGCGTGCCCTTGATCGGCTTCTCGGGCAGCCCCTGGACTCTGGCCTGCTACATGGTCGAGGGCGGTGGCTCCGACGACTACCGCCTCGTCAAGAGCCTGATGTACTCGAGGCCCGACCTGATGCACCGCATCCTCGACACCAATGCGCGTGCCGTGGCGGCCTACCTCAACGCCCAGATCGAGGCCGGCGCCCAGGCCGTGATGGTTTTCGACTCCTGGGGTGGCGTGCTGGCCGACGGGGCCTTCCAGGCCTTCAGCCTCGCTTACTCGCGCCAGGTGCTGGCGGCGGTCAAGACCGAGCACGCGGGCGTGCGCATCCCGCGCATCCTCTTCACCAAGGGCGGTGGCCTGTGGCTGGACGAGTTGGCCGACACCGGGGCCGACGTGATCGGCCTCGACTGGACCATGAACCTCGGCCAGGCCCGCGCCCGCGTGGGCCACAAGGTCGCGCTGCAAGGCAACCTGGACCCGAACGTCCTCTTCGCGCCGCCCGACGCCGTGCGTGCCCAGGCGCGCGCCGTGCTCGACAGCTTCGGCCCGCCGCAACGGGCCGACGGCGGCTGGGACGGCCACATCTTCAACCTCGGTCATGGCATCGCGCAGCAGACGCCGCCTGAGCATGTGGAGCATCTGGTGGACGAGGTTCATGCCTATTCCAGGCAGCTCCGTCAAGGCGTGAAATAAGGACTGCGGCTTCGAGTTATCCCCAAATTTGTGCTAGCGAGCGCAGCGGCGGGAAATTTGAGAACCGCACCTAGGACTTACCCGAAAAGTCCGCTAAGTGCTTGATTCACTGTCATTCGTGGCGACGCAAGCCGACTTCGTCTGCCGCGAGGCCCGTGCGACGTCTGGGGGCGTCAACGCAGATTTTCACAAAGTTATCCACAGGAATTGTGAGCAACTGGAAAGTCGTTCTGAATCATGGATTTGGCGAGCTTTCTGGAAGTGACGCTGAAGCATGAGCGCGCAGGCAATTGATTCACTGCCGGCCGCCTCTGGGCGCGTGCCGGTACTGGTGGAAACGCCGCAGCACAGTGGCCTTGGCGGGCCGCTTGACTACTTGAGTGAGCGGGCGCTCGCCCCTGGCAGCTTGGTGCGTGTCCCGCTGGGCAAGCGCGAGGTGCTGGGCTTGGTGTGGGATGCGCCCGAGGGCGACGACAGCCCCTCCGCAGCCACGCTCAAGCCGGTGCTGGATCACTTTGAGGGCCTGGCCCCGCTGGACGAGGGCTGGCGCCGCCTCGTCGCTTTTGCGGCCAGCTACTACCAGCGCGGCCAGGGTGAACTGGCGCTGGCCGTATTGCCCCCCGCGCTGCGCGACGACAGCCCCGCTCAGCTTGCCCGTCGTCTCAAGCGCCTTGCGCCCAAGCCAGCCAAGCCCGCGCGCAAATCCACCCGCCGGCCCACGGCGGCAGATGCGGCTGCAGCGGCGCCCGCGCCTCCCGTTCTGCCCGACCTCAGCCCCGACCAGCAACGCGCGGTCGATGACCTCTGTGCCCAGCTGCATCACGCAGCCCCCAAGCCGCGCCTGCTGTTTGGCGTGACAGGCAGCGGCAAGACCGAGGTCTATCTGCGCGCCGCCGAGGCCGCGTTGGCGGCAGGCCGCCAGGTGCTGGTGCTCGTGCCCGAGATTAACCTCACCCCGCAGCTTGAAGCGCGCTTCACGGCCCGCTTTGCCCACCTGCTGCCGGCACCGCACGCCATCGTCTCGCTGCACAGCGCGCTCACACCGGCGCAGCGCATGGCCTCGTGGCTGGCGGCGCACACGGGCCAGGCGCGGCTGGTGCTGGGCACGCGGCTGGCCGTGTTTGCGTCGATGCCTGAGCTGGGCCTGATCGTGGTGGACGAAGAGCACGACCCCTCCTACAAACAACAGGATGGTGCCCGCTACTCGGCCCGCGACCTTGCCGTCTGGCGTGCGCACGACCTGCGCATCCCCATCGTGCTGGGCTCCGCGACGCCCTCGCTGGAGAGCTGGCAGCAGGCCGAGATCGGGCGCTATGTGCGCCTCAACCTGACGGGCCGTGTCGGTGGCAGCTTGCTGCCCCGTGTGCGTCTCTTCGACATGAAGGCCCTGCCGCCGCAACCCGGCGTCAGCACCGCGCTCACTGCGCCGCTCATCGCCGCGCTGCAGGAGCGCCTGGCACGCGGCGAGCAGAGCCTCGTCTTCCTCAATCGGCGCGGCTATGCGCCCGTGCTGCATTGCGGCGAGTGCCAGTGGAAGAGCGACTGCCCGCACTGCAGCGCCTGGCGCGTCTTCCACAAGCGTGACCGCACGCTGCGCTGCCACCACTGCGGCTTCACCGAGCGCGTGCCACGCCATTGCCCGGCTTGCGGCAATGCCGACATCGCGCCCCTGGGCCGGGGCACCGAGAAGCTCGAAGAGCAATTGCAAGAGGCCCTGCCCACCGCCCGCATCCTGCGCATTGACGCCGATTCCACCCGCCTCAAGGGTGAGTTGGAGGCCCAGCTCCAGACCGTGCACGACGGCGACGTGGACATCCTCGTCGGCACCCAGATGGTCACCAAGGGGCACGACTTCCGGCGCATCCGCTTCGTGGCCGCCGTCAACCCCGATGGCGCGCTGTTCAGCAGCGATTTCCGCGCCCCCGAGCGGCTCTTTGCCCTGCTGATGCAAGCCGCCGGTCGTGCCGGCCGAGATGCCGCCGGCGGCAGCGAGGCTGAGATGTGGGTGCAGACCTGGCACCGCGAGAACGCCGTCTATCAGGCCCTGGCCCGGCACGACTACGAGGCCTTCGCGCGCAGTCAGCTCGCCGAGCGCAAGACAGCCCACCTGCCGCCCTTCTCGCACCTCGCCCTGCTGCGCGCCGAAGCCCGCACCGAGCAGGCTGCGCGCGACTTCCTCAAAGACGCCGCCCAAGTGGGCAGCACCATCGCTGGCAGCGAGGACCGCTTCGTTTACCCGCCCGTTCCCCACCCGATCGCCCGGGTCGCCAATGTCGAGCGCATGCAGATGCTGGTCGAAAGCGGCCAGCGCGCGCGCTTGCAGGCCTTCCTGCGCGACTGGCTGCCCGAACTGCTGCAGCTCAAGCGCCAACACAAGGGTGTGCTGCGCTGGGCGGTGGACGTGGACCCGCTGGCGATTTGAGGCGGGATTCCGCGCGTAGGCCAATTCGCTGGTCGAGGCCCGCGCGGCCCGCAGTCCACGCGCCGTGGCGTATCGGTCAGCGTGACTGAATCAAGCTGTCGAGTTCCTTTACACATGGACTGATGCGATTGCCCCTTGCGAACCATGTCCCCCACGCAACTCGTTCTGTTCACAGGGCAACTTCGTCGCGCCACCAGCAAAGCCGCAGGTGGCCCACAAGTTGCTTTTATCGGGGCGTCAGTCGCGGGGAACGCACATCCCGGCCTCATCACTCGGGCCTCATCACTCCGGCCCCAACAAGGAAAACATCGTGAAAAGCCGCCTTCTTTCCTGTCTTGCCCTCGTTGGCGCGCTCGTCGCCCCGCTCACCGCCTCCGCCTTCGTGGTTGGCCCCACCACCCCGGGCAAGTGGGGTTCACCCGTCATGGGCACTGGCGCCACGGTGACCTGGAGCCTGATGGCGACGGGGACCGACTGTTCGGACGAGTTCGGCGGCTGCACCATCACTGCCTTGGACGACTTCATGCCGGTGGGCTATCTGACGCAAATCCAGAATGCCTTCGCTGCTTGGTCAGCCGTCGCCAACATCACCTTCGTCCAGGTGGCCGATGACGGCGCTGCTTTCAATGCCGCCACCACGTCCGGTGACATCCGTATCGGTGGCCACAACATGGGTGGTCCGGGTGGAACCCTTGCGCACGGCTTCTTCCCTCCCGCCAATGGCGGTTCTGCTGCCGGTGACCTGCACTTCGACACCCAGGACCTCTGGGACCTCGATTTCGACGGCACTGGCGACGGTGCTTTCTCCATCTTTCAGGTCACAGCCCACGAAATCGGTCATGCACTCGGTCTGGAGCACACGGCAGTCCCCAACTCCTTGATGAACCCTTTCTACACCGAGGCTTTCGTTGGCCCTCAGGCCGACGACATCGCCGGCATGCAGTTCATCTACGGCAAGGCTGTCGTGGGCGAGCTTCCCGAGCCGTCCGCGCTGGCCCTCGTGGGCCTTGCGTTTGTGGGCATGGGTCTGAGCAAGCGCCGGAAGTCCTGACCCTAAGACGGACGCTTGGGGTGATTGCCATCCCTCGCATATCCGCCCGCCGAAGCGCGCTGCTGTGGGCAAGCGCGACTCGCCGGGCGGTATTGCTTTTTCTGAGCGTTTTTTTGGGGCTGCTGCCTTGCCCCGGTCGTGCCATGTTCGCCCCGATGAGCGACGAAGAGCTGATCCGCCATTCCGACCTGGTCATCGTCGGCGAGTGGCTCGGGCAGTCATCTCTCGCCATCGACAGCACGCGCCTTGAGCTGGGCGTCATCCGTATTGGAGAGGTGCTCAAAGGATCGCCGGGCGCAGCGGTAGCTCTGGTCCCCTGTCCCGCTCCGGACGCCCCGCGCAGCAGCAGCGACTTGCGCTTCAAGAGAGGTGACGCTGGGGTCTGGTTTCTGCGCAAGCACCCGCGCATCGCCGGGGCATTCGTGCTTGACCATCCCCAGCGTTTCGTTGCCGGCCCACCGGCCCGCATCGACGCACTGCGCCGACAGCTCGGCCAGCACAAGCCAGCCTCTTGAGGCCAACAAACTAGCGCGAGGTGTGGCAGCCTTGGCTGACGCGAAGCTGCCGACGTTGCGCTTTTGATCCAGGTCATTGCCGCCCAGCGTCCGTCGCCCTAAGCTCATTTTCAAGTGGCATACTCGCCTGCTTCATGTGGGGCGGTACCGGGTCACCCGGCAGTTGGTTTGCCGGGCGTCCGTGTTCTGGTGCCGCAGGGGACGATGATGCCAAGCGACAAACCATCAAGACATCACTGGACGCAACGCGGCTAGGGCGAGCCGGCCGTGATCTTTCTGCACGGGTTTGGCACCGAGCAAACCATCTGGCGCTTTGTGGCGCCTGCGCTGGAATCCCGGGCACGCACCTTCAGCTACGACCATGCCGGTTGCGGCGCGGCTCTGGCGGCTTGGGACGCCCGCCGGCACGCCAGCCTGCAGGGCTATGCGCAGGACCTGATCGACCTCCTCGACCAAGCGGGCCTCGAGCGCGTGCTCTGCGTGGGCCATTCCTCGGCAGCATCATCGCCATGCTCGCTGCGCTGCAGCAGCCCGATCGCTTCGAGCAGATCGTGGCCTTGTCTGCGTCGCCTTGCTTCCTGAACCATCCACCCGACTACTGGGGTGGCTTCGAGCGGGCCGATCTGGACGGCCTGTTCCAGCTGATGCAGTCCAACCACTTTGGCTGGGCGCAATTTCTGGCGCCCAAGGCCATCGGCGATGAAAGCCCGCTGGCGCTCACCCAGCAGTTCGAAGAAGGGCTGTGCTCTCTGGGCCCAGCGTGGCGCAGCACTTTGCGCGCCTCGTCTTCCTGGTGGATGTGCGCGAGGCATTGCAGCGTCTGATGGTGCCCACCGTGCTGGTGCAGTGCCTGCGCGACAGCATCGCGCCCGCCAGCGTGGGCCGGTGGCTGGCCGGCCACCTGCCGCAGTCGCGCTTGATCGAGTTGGCGGTATCCGGTCACTGCCCGCACATCAGCCACCCCGATCTGGTCGTGAACATCCTGCAGGAGGTGCTGGATGCGCGAGCTCGTACCTGAGCTGGATGGCCTGCCCGTCGGCGTCCTGCATGTCGACCTGACCGGCCACATCCAGGCCCTCAACGCCTGCCTGGCCGATTGGCTGGGCATGGATGCCACCCAGGCTCGCGGCCAGGCAGTGGACCAGGTGCTAAGCCCCGCTGGCCGCGTGATGTACCACACCCATCTGGTGCCCACCGTGCGCCAGCGCGGGCGCTTGCAGGAGCTGACGCTGGAGATACAGGGCCGCCAGGGCAGCTTGCACGTCCTGGCCTCGGCCGCCCTGCGCGGCGAGGCCCAGGCGCCGTGGGTTCAGTTGGTGCTGTCGCCCATGCGCGAGCGACTGCGCGTCGAGGCGGCGCTGCTGCGCGTGCAGCGCGCTGCCGACTCGGCCCCCCAGGCCTTGTTCGAGTACGCCCTCGAAGCCGATGGGCGTGGCCATCTGCCCTATGCCAGCGCCGGCTTGCTCAGCCTCTATGGCGTCACCCCGCTGCTGGTACACAGCCGCGACATGCCCTGGCTCGACCACATCCACCCCGACGACCGCCAGGGCGTGCTCAACGCGCGCGATGCCTCCGCCCAGGCCCTGGACCAGTGGCGGGCCGAGTTCCGGGCGCGCGCCGAGCCCGAGGGACCCTGGCGCGTTCACGCGCTGCGTGCACAGCCTCAGCGCGAGCCCGAGCGCGTGGTCTGGTACGGCATGGTCGAGGACGTCACGCAGCAACGCGAGGTCGAAAAGGCCGCTGCCGCGCGGGAAGCCGCCGAGCGCGCCACACGCGCCAAGACCGAATTCCTCGCCCGCGTCAGCCACGAGCTGCGCACGCCCCTCAACGCCATCATCGGCTTCGCCCACTTGCTCAGCGAGCAAGGCAGCACCCTCGACGCCGAACAACACCGACGCCTCGGCATCATCGAATCCTCCGGCTACCAGTTGCTCAGCCTCATCGACGAGGTGCTCGACATTTCCCGCATCGAGACCGGGCGGCTGCAATTGTCCGCGCTCCCTTTGTTGCTGCGTCCCCTGCTGGAGCAGGTTGTGGCGCTGCTCGAACCGCTGAGCCGAGTGCGGTCCATCGACATCGCGCTCGATTGCGCTGAGAGCCTCGTCGTCGAAGGCGATGCCGGCCGCCTTCGCCAGGTGCTCATCAACCTGCTCTCCAACGCCGTCAAGTACAACCGCATGGCGGGCCGCATCGACATCAGCGTGCGCAGCGACGACGGCGCCAATGTCATCGTGGACGTGCGCGACACCGGCGTCGGCATGTCCGCCGAGCAACTGGACCAGCTCTTCCAGCCCTTCAACCGCGTGGGTGCCGAGCAAACGCGCGTCGAGGGTGCCGGCCTGGGCCTCGTCATCGCGCGTGGGCTGGCCGAAGCCATGGGCGGCGCGCTCGACGTAAGCAGCACGCTCGGGCAAGGCACCTGCTTCAACCTGCGGCTGCACCGCGCCGAGGGCGCACCCGCCAGTGTGGTGGCAAGCCAGGTCCCCACCACCGAGGCCGCCAGCCCAAGCTCGCGCGACCGGCCGTGGCAGGTGCTCTACGTCGAGGACAACACCGTCAACGCCCTGCTGATGGAGGCCGCGTTGGCCGCCATGCCCTCCATCGCGCTGCGCAGCGCCACGCAGGAGCGTCCCGACCTCCTGCTGCTGGACATGCAATTGCCCGACACGGACGGCATCGGCCTGTTGGACCGCCTGCGCCACGAGGCCGGCCTGCAGCAAGTGCCGGCCGTCGCCGTCTCGGCCGACGCCATGCCCGACGCCGTCGATCGCGCGCTGGCCCAGGGCTTCACGGCCTACTGGACCAAACCCCTGCAGCTGACCAGCCTGCCGCACCGCTTGGAAGCGCTACTGGGCGGCGGCGCAGCCTGACTGGCCGAGGTGGACGCGCAGGCCGCCGCCGCCGATGCCTGGTTCGCGGGCCTGATCTAGTCGCCGGGTTCAGCGCTGGGCGCCATCGCCCGCGTCACCGCCCAGCGCCCGCCACAAACCCACCAGGTTTTGCGCCTGCACGCTCTGCGTCTGGACCAACGCCTGTTCGGCGGCGAAGGCCGAGCGCTGGGCGTCAAGCAGGTCGAGCGAGCTGGCGACGCCGGCGTCGAAGCGGGCCTGTGCGAGGGTCACGCGGCGGCGCTCGGCGCTGAGCTGGGCGAGCTGGGCCTCGCGTTGCTCGGCCAGCAGGCTGCGGGCAGCCAGGGCGTCGGCGACCTCGCGGAAGGCGGTCTGGATGCCCTTTTCGTATTGGGCCAGCGCGGTCTCGCGGGCGGCGCGGACCTGGGCCAGGTTGGCGCGGTTGCGGCCGGCGTCAAAGAGCGGCATCACCAGCTGCGGTGCAAAGCTCCAGGCCGAGTGCTTGAAGAGGTCGGAGAGATCACCGCTGGCGCGGCCTACGCTGCCGGTGAGCGTGATGCGCGGGTAGAAGGCGGCGCGGGCGGCGTCGATGTTGGCGTCGGCGGCCTGCAGCTGGGCTTCGAGCTGGCGCAGGTCGGGGCGGCGCTGCAGCACGCTGCTGTCGATGCCGGCAGGCAGCTCGGTCAGCGGGGCCAGGTCTTCGAGCCGGCCCAAGGGGGGTGGCAGGTCGGGCGGCAGGGCGCTGCCGACCAGCAGCACCAGCGCGTTCTCGTCGAGCGCCTGCTGGCGCCGCACCTGCGCCAGGGCCACGCGCGCGGCCTCCAGCAGGGACTCGGCGGCACGCAGGTCCAGCTCGCTGGCCACACCGCGCTCGAAGCGCTGGCGCGTGAGGCGCAGCGAAGCCTCGCGGCTGGTCAGGGTGTCCTGGCTGATGCGGCGCAGCGCGGCATCGCTTTGCAGCGCGATCTCGGCGTTGACGACGCTGGCGATGAGGCTGGTCCGCACCGCCTGCTGGGCGTTGCTGGAGGCCAGCACCTGGGCGGCAGCGGCGGCATCGAGGCCACGCAGGCGGCCGAACACGTCGAGCTCGTAGCCGCTGACCTGCAGGCCGGCCGTGTAGAGGCTGCTGATGCTGCCGCTGGCCGTGGGCTGGCGCGAGCCGGTGAGGCCGGCATTGACCGTGGGCCAGAGGTCGCTGCTCCGCGCCGCAGCCACGGCGCGAGCGCTTTCGACGTTGAGGGCCGCGATGCGCAGATCGCGGTTGCTCCGCAGCGCAAGCTGGATCAAGCTGGGCAGGCGCGCGCCCTGGAAGGCTTGGGCCCAGGGCAGGCCGGGCGTGGCGGCTTGCGGGGCCTTGCCAATCTGAGCGGCCGGCAAGGCGGCAGGCAACGCCTCCTGGGCGCTGGTGTGGCGGGGCTCGGCGCCGGGGCCGAGCGCGCAGGCCGTCAGCAGCAAGGTCGGCAACAAGAGCAGAGCGGGGCGGCGCATCAGGCGTCTCCTTCGCGGGTGGGGGCCGCTGCGTGGCCGGCTCCGGGCGCTTCCGCATCGGGCTCGTGCGCGTCAAAGCGCCGCTGGCGCTCGCTGCCCGGGAACAGGCGCCGCGTGACAACGAAGAACACCGGCACCAGCAGCACCGCCAGCAGCGTGGCCGTCAGCATGCCGCCGAGCACGCCGGTGCCGATGGCGCGCTGGCTGGCAGAGCCGGCGCCACTGGCCAGCACCAGGGGCATGACCCCGAGCATGAAGGCCAGCGAGGTCATCAGGATGGGCCTGAAGCGCAGATGCGCAGCCTCGCGCACGGACTCGACCAGGCCATGGCCGCGCGCGTGCAGCTCCTTGGCGAACTCGATGATCAGCACCGCGTTCTTGGCCGCGAGGCCGATGATGGTGATCATGCCGACCTTGAAGTAGACGTCGTTCTCCAGGCCGCGAAGGTCAGCGCCCAGCACGACGCCGAGCACGCCGAGTGGCACCACCAGCAGCACCGCGAGCGGGATGCTCCAGCTTTCGTACAGCGCCGCGAGGCACAGGAAGACCGACAGCAGCGAGAACGCGAAGAGGATGGTGGCCGTGGAGCCCGACAGCTTCTCCTCGCGCGAGATGCCGGTCCACTCGTAGGCAAAGCCGGGCGGCAGCTCGGCGGCGATGCGTTCCATCTCGGCCATGGCGGCGCCGGTGCTCACGCCCTTGGCCGGCTCGCCCGCGATGCGGATGGCCGGGTAGCCGTTGTAGCGGATGGTCTGCACCGGGCCGGTGACCCAGCGTGTGCTGGCAAAGCTGGCCAGCGGCACGGGCTGGCCGGCGCCGTTCAGCACATGCAGCTGGAGCAGGTCCTCGGGTCGCATGCGGGCTTGCGCCTCGGACTGCACCACCACAACCTGCATGCCGCCCGCGTTGGGGAAGCCGCCCCCCTAGCTCGA
>CALMQC010000603.1 GCA_937871895.1 uncultured Roseateles sp.
GGGCGAGTCGGCCCAGGCGACGGCGATCACGCGCTCGGGGGCGCGGCTTTTCATCTCGCGCAGATTGCTGCAATCAGCGCGATGGATGGCCACACCGCGGCCGCGCGTCACGTAGCCGGCGATGGCGTCGGGCGGTGCGGGGCGGCAGCAGCGCGAGAGCGTGGTCATCAGCGAATCGATGCCCACCACCAGCACCCCACCGCGGGCTGCGGTGCTGGCTGAACGGGTGTGGCGCTGGGCCAGCAGTTCGTCTTCGTCGGGCGTGGGTTCGGGTGGGCGCAGCAGCTGCTCGATGTTGCGCAGCGAGTACTCGTCCTTGCCGACCACCTCAAACAACGCCTCGGCACCCTTGAAGCCCAGGCGTGCGGCCAGGTCGTCGTGCTTGACGGCCGTCTTGCCCTCGCGCTGCAGCAGGCGCTCGACCAGGTCCCGGCCCTTGGCGATGGTGGCGGCCTGCTGCAGGGCGTTGAACCAGGCCCGCACCTTGGCCTTGGAGCGCTGGCTGTTCAGGAATCCGAGTTCGGGGTTCAGCCAGTCCAGCGACGGCCCGCCCTCCTTGGCCGCCAGGATCTCGACCGTCTGCGCGCTTTGCAGCGGGGTGTTGAGCGGCACCATCTGCCCGTCCACCCGCGCGCCGCGGCAGCGGTGGCCGAGGTCGGTGTGCACGGCGTAGGCGAAGTCGATGGGCGTGGCGCCCGGGCTCAGCTCGACGATGGTGGCCTGCGGCGTGAAGACATAGAGCCGGTCATCGAAGCCCGCGCCCGCTTCGGCGGCCGAGAAGTCGCGTTCCCAGGCCAGCAGCTGGTTGAGCACCGCCTTACGCGCCTGGGCCACCTGCTCCTCAAACTCGCCGGCCGCGACCACGCCCGCATAGCCGCGCGCACCCGCCTCCTTGTAGGCCCAGTGCGCCGCCACGCCGTGCTCGGCGTGTTCGTGCATGGCGCGGGTGCGAATCTGTACCTCCATCGCCTTGCCGGCGGCATCGCGCACCACGGTGTGCAGCGACTGGTAGCCATTGGGCTTGGGGCGCGCGATGTAGTCGTCAAACTCGCCCGGCACGGGCGTGTAGACCTCGTGCAGGCGCGACAGCGCGGCGTAGCAATCGGCCACGTCATGCGCGATCACGCGCAGTGCGCTCTGGTCGAAGACACGCGCCAGCTCCAGCCCCTTGCCCAGCATCTTCTTGTGGATGCTGAACAAGTGCTTGGGACGGCCCTGCACCTCAACTTCCAGGCCCTGCGCCTTCAGGTCGGTCTGCACGGCCAGGCGCGCCGCTTCGATGCGTTGCTCACGGCCCAGCCGCGTCTCGTCGAGGGCCTTGGCCAGTTGCTTGTAGGTCTCGGGCTCCAGGAAGCGGAAGGCGAGGTCCTCCAGCTCCCACTTGATCTGCCAGATGCCGAGTCGGTTGGCCAGCGGTGCATAGACGGCCTGGGCCTCGCGGGCCAGCCAGTCGGGGCAAGGGGTGCGGCTCTCGGCAAACCAGCGCAGGGTCTGCAGGCGCGAGGCCAGGCGCAGCAGGACGACGCGCAGGTCCTTGGAGAAGGCCAGCAGCATCTTGCGCACGCGCTCGGTCTGCAGCGCCTGCTGCTGCTCTTCGACCTTGGCGCCGCGCACGGCGCGCTGGATCTGGACGAGGCGACGCGTGTGGGTGACCAGGCTGGCATGGCTGTCGCCAAAGGCCTTGGCCACGGTCTCCTCGGGCTTGGTGAGAAAGTCCGCTGCATAGACCAGGAAGGCCGCCGCCTGCAGCGTGGGCGCCGCGCCGATGCTGGCCAGGATCTCGGCCACCGCGCAGGCGTGCTCCAGCGCGTTCTCGCCGGTGTCCAGCAGCTGCGGAGCCAGCAGAGGTTCGGCAAAGGCGCGGGCCCGTCCCAGCTCATCAGCCTCTTCGGGCGCGTCAAACAGCGCCACGATGGGCGAGGTGCCCGTGCGGTCTGAGACCTTGCCCGTCTTCATGCGCTGTCAAGAAAGGCCCGCACGGCAGCGATCTGCTCGGGCTGGACCAAGGTGGGCGCATGGCCCACGCCGGCAAATTCGACCAAGCTGGCTTTGGGGCCGCGCTGTGTCATCTCGGCCGCCACCTCGGCGGGCAGCACATCGGACTCAGCGCCGCGCAGCACCAGGGCCGGGCAGCGCAGGCTGTCCCAGATCTGCCAGAGCAGGGCTTGGCTCGCGTCGGCCTGCTCGGCCGTGGTGGCCGCCACGGGGACGGCAATCGCCGGGTCGTAGTGCAAGTGCCAGCGCCCGTCACGTTCCACCAGCATCGGGCGGCTGAGCGCCTCCCATTGCACGGGCGTGTGCGGCCCAAAGCCGGCCGAGATCGCCGACAGATAGGCCACGCCCTGTTCGTAGCGCTCAAAGCTCGGCGCCTTGCCGAGGTAGGCCTGGATGCGCTCGATCCACTCCAGCTTCACAGAAGGCCCGACGTCGTTCAGGATCAAGCGGCGGATCGGGTTCGGGCGCCCGCCCACCACGGGCTGTGCCGCCAGCGCCAGGCCGATCAGCCCCCCCATCGAGGTGCCCAGCCAGTCCACCTGCTCGACGCCCAAGCGGGCGATCAGCGCCACCATGTCGGGCACATAGGCCGGCGGCGTGTAGCCCTGCGGGTTGGGCAGCCAGTCCGACCTCCCTCGCCCCACCACGTCTGGGCAGACCACGCGGTAGCCGTCCTGCAGCGCTCGGGCCAGGGTGTCGAAGTCGCGGCCCTGGCGCGCCAGGCCGTGCACACAGATCAGCACTGGGGCGTCGGCGGTGGGGCCGACCCACTCCCAGTAGGCCATGCGGTGCAGACCCGTCGGGCTGATGCAGGGCACAAAGTTCAGCTGCGGTTCAGTCATCGCTTCTATCCTTCGGGTTCATCGTAGCAAGGGGTAGACCATGGCTTTGGC
>CALMQC010000604.1 GCA_937871895.1 uncultured Roseateles sp.
GCCAAGGCCGGGTTGGTCAGGCCCTGCACCACTTCCTCGGTGCCGGCCACGCGGTCCTCACCGGGGGTGAAGACGCGCATCTGGTCCTTGCGCAGGTCGAGCACGCCGCCGAAGACCTTGCCCATGCCGACGGGCCAGGTGAAGGGCACGACCGTCATCCCGAGCTCGCGCTCGATCTCGTCCATCAAGGCGAGGGGCTCCTGCACCTCGCGGTCCAGCTTGTTGACGAAGGTCAGGATGGGCGTGTTGCGCGCGCGGCAGACCTGCAGCAGGCGCCGCGTCTGCGGCTCCACGCCATTGGCCGCGTCGATCACCATCAGCGCCGCATCCACGGCGGTGAGCACGCGGTAGGTGTCTTCCGAGAAGTCCTGGTGGCCCGGGGTGTCCAGCAGGTTGATGACGCAGTCGCGGTACTCCATCTGCATCACGCTCGACGCCACCGAGATGCCGCGCTGCTTCTCGATCTCCATCCAGTCAGACGTGGCATGCCGCGAGGCCTTGCGCGCCTTGACCGAGCCGGCGATCTGTATCGCGCCCGAGAACAGCAGCAGCTTCTCCGTCAGCGTGGTCTTGCCCGCGTCGGGGTGGCTGATGATGGCGAAGGTGCGGCGGCGGCGGACTTCGGTCTCGATGCGCGTGGCAGCGGGAGTGGCGCGGGGGGCGTCGGACATGGTGGGCTGGGACTCAGGGGCAACCCGCGATTATCGACGGGCGGCCTCACCAAGCGCGCAGCCCAGTCAGCCCGGAAGGGCATTCGTCAGCACCTCGATGCGGTGTCCGTCCAGGTCCGAGAACATGGCGCCAAAGTAGGTGGGGCTGATGTCAGGCCGCTCGCGCGGCGAGAAGAGGTCCTTCCCGCCGGCTGCCAGCGCCGCCGCATGCACTGCGGCCACCTCAGTGCGAGCGCTCGCCGCGAAGGCCAGGTGCAGACCCGGGGCCGTGGGCGATGTCTCGGCGGGGTAGAGGAAGAAGCCCCAGTGCTCCGGCGTACCGAAGGCGGCTTCCTTGCCGGTATCGCGCAGCAGAGACAAGCCCAGCGGCGCCAGCGTCTGGCGGTAGAACTCAGTGGCCGCAGCGTAGTGCTGGCTGCCCAAGGAAACGTGGTCGATCATGGGGGCGCTTGAAGAGTGAGCGTTTTCGCCATGCTAGAAATGGCTGAGCGCTGATCCCCCGCGTCTTCAGCGCGTCCAACGCCGAATTTCTGCAACTCCACATGGACCTGGACGACTTTGACCGCCAACTGCTGGCACGCGTGCAAGCGGATGCGTCACTCACTGCCGAGCAACTGGCCGAAGCGGTGGCGCTGTCGCCATCTGCCATTCAGCGCCGGCTGCGACGCCTGCGCGAGGGCGGCGTGATCGAGCGCGAGGTGGCCGTGCTTGACCCGGGCCGCGTCGGCTCACCCGCCAGTTTCATCACCAGCCTCTACCTGCACCATGAGCGCCCCGACCAGGTCGAAACCCTGCGCCGCGCCCTGGCTCACGAACTCGCCGTACAGCAGGCCTACTACGTGACCGGCGAGGCTGACTACGTGCTTGTGGTCGTTGCCCCCGACGTCGCGCGCTACGAGGCCTTGATGGCGGGCTTGATGGTGCGGCACCCTTGCATTCAGCGCTATGCCACGCAGGTGGTGCTGGCCATCGTGAAGCGAGGGCTTGCACTGCCGCTTTAGTTGCAATGCGCCTTGCTCGCGGCCCAGTCCGAGGCGGCGTAGTGACAGACCTTGCGCGTCTTGACCGCGCCGGCAATATGGACGGGAGAGCGACCGCTTCAGGCGCCGCCGATGGTGCCCACGATGCGCTGCTGCCAGTGCGCCGCCTCGCCACGGGAATCAAAGGCGCCGAGCCGGATTGGCCGCTTGGCATGCAAGCGAACGACGACTTCGAACACGTCGGGGCTGTCCATGCCCGAGTGGCGCACGACCTCTACGCCTCTCACCTGCTCGAATTCCATGATCTCGGTGGACCATCCCCTGCGGCGAACGATCTGCCGCCGCGTCCGGTCGAAATGCAGCTGCTGGCGAGGCACCAAGCCCAGCCCAGCGAGCCCCAGCCCGGCCACGAAGAAAAGGCCCGCCACGACGCCGAACGTCGAAGGTTCGTGCCACAGGAACAGGAGGGAGACCAAGCTGAATGCGGCGCCAAATCCTATGAGCAAGAGGCGCACCCGCAGTGGCCACGGCAGCTCTTCGTAGCGCAGCCCTTCGCTCGACTCCGCGAGGACGACGCCGACGGCAGGTCGCGCTGCCACCTGGCCATCCATGGGGTTGGGCGCGGAGTGGCCAGCGAGGCGCGCCCGCTCCCCTTCGAGCCGATCGCTCACTCTTCCAACAGGCTTCGGAGCATCCAAGCCGTCTGCTCATGCACGGTCAGTCGCTGAGTGAGCAGGTCGGCGCTCGGCTCGTCGCCCGCCTTGTCGACCACCGGGAACATGCCTCGCGCGGTACGAGCCAGCGCCTCGTGCCCCTGCACCAGCAGCTCGATCATCTTGGTCGCCTTGGGCGGCGTGGCCGGCGCGTCGGGCAGGCTGCTGAGCTTGGCGAACTGGGCGTAGCTGCCGGGGGCCGGGTGGCCGAGAGCGCGGATGCGTTCGGCAATCGGGTCCACAGCGTTCCACAGCTCGGTGTACTGGGCCATGAACATGGCGTGCAGGCTGTTGAACTGCGGGCCCGTCACGTTCCAGTGGAAGTTGTGCGTGGTCAGGTAGAGCGTGTAGGTCTCAGCGAGCAGCTTGGAGAGACCGGCGGCGATGGCGGCGCGATCCTTGTCCGAGATACCGATGTTGAGACTGGGGGACTTCTTGGCCATGTGGAGCTCCGTGGGGTCAGAGCCGCCACTCTAGAAGCTGGCTGCCCGTGAAGGAAGCACCCGGGCGCTATCGCGGCGATAGTTAGCGGGGCTCAACTCAGCCGCGTCACGCCTTCGAGCTTGCACGCGTACACCGCATTCCTCAGCGCCGCAATCGCCTCATAACGCGTAAAGCTGCGCCGCCAGACCAGCACCACGCGGCGCGTGGGCACGGGGTCGCTGAAGGGGACGAAGCGCAGGTGGGAGGCACTGCCGCCTTGCGCATCGCGCGGGACGGAGAGCTGCGGCAGCACGGTGATGCCCATGCCGGAGGCCACCATGTGCTTGATGGTCTCCAGGGACGAACCCTCGAAGCTGCGGCGCAGGCCGTCGGCGTCAGCGGAGAAGCGGGCGAATTCGGGGCAAACCTCGAGCACGTGGTCGCGGAAGCAGTGGCCGTTGCCGAGCAGCAGCATGGTCTCGCGCTTGAGCTCCTCGGCGCTGATGGACTCGCGCGCGGCCAGCGGGTGCGTGCCCGGCATGGCCACGACGAAGGGCTCGTCGTAGAGCTTTGCGACGGCGAGCCCGGTGTCGGGGAAGGGCTCGGCCAGGATGGCGCAGTCGATCTCGCCGGTGCGCAACATCTCCAGCAGCTTGACGGTGAAGTTCTCCTGCAGCATCAGCGGCATCTGCGGGTGCATGTCGATGCAGCGGCGCACCAGCTCGGGCAGCAGGTAGGGCCCGATGGTGTAGATGATGCCGAGGCGCAGCGGGCCGGCGAGCGGGTCCTTGCCGCTGCGGGCGATGTCGTGGATGGCGCTGGCCTGCTCGATCACGGTCTGTGCCTGGCGCACGATGGCTTCGCCCAGGGGCGTGACCGAGACCTCGTTACCGCCGCGCTCGAAGAGCTTCACGTCCAGCTCTTCTTCGAGCTTCTTGATGGCGACGGAGAGCGTTGGCTGCGACACGCCGCAGGCTTCGGCCGCCCGGCCGAAGTGGCGCTCGCGGGCCACGGCGACGATGTATCGGAGTTCCGTTAGGGTCATGCGGAGGGTCAAGCTTCCAGGGGTACCCCCAACGCTACACTGCGCCCGCCTTGCCCCACCCCCAGGGGTTTTTACGGAGTTCGTAGCATGAACGAGCATCTGCCAAATAGGCCGGAACGGGCCGAGCGCCGGGCCGCTCCCAAGCCGGCCCGCATTCCCTCGGGGGATCGGCCGATGTACCCATCGGACGAGGGGCAGACATGACAACACCAGAGCGCAAAGCGATCACCCTGCCCCGCCTCCACGAGATGCACCGCAGCGGCGAAAAGATTGCCATGCTGACCTGCTACGACGCGGCCTTTGCGGGCCTGCTGGACGTGGCGGGCGTGGACGTGATGCTGATCGGCGATTCGCTCGGCAATGTGCTGCAGGGCCGGGGTTCGACGGCGCCGGTGAGCCTTGAGGACATGGTCTATCACACGACCTGCGTGCGGCGCGGCGTCAAGACCGCCTGGGTCATTGCCGACCTGCCCTTTGACAGCTATCACGTCAGCAAGGAAGCCGCCTGGAAGTCCTCGGCCGCCCTCGTCAAAGCCGGCGCCCACATGGTCAAGCTCGAAGGTGGTGGCTGGACGCCCGAGACCGTCCGCTTCATCAGCGAGCGCGGCATCCCCGTCTGCGCCCACCTCGGCTTCACCCCGCAGACCGTGACGTCCCTGGGCGGCTTCAAGGTGCAGGGCCGCGACGAGGCCTCGGCCGCGCGCATCAAGCGCGAGACGCAGG
>CALMQC010000605.1 GCA_937871895.1 uncultured Roseateles sp.
GCGGCCGGCGGCATGGCGCGCGGGCCGATCAGGGTGGCACGCTCGCGCAGGTAGTCGGGCGCGAGCAGGGTCTGCCAATCGCCGCCAGGGGCCGGGGCAAAGGCAGGGTCGGCCAGGTATTGGGCGCGGTCGGCAAAGGCGAGCTTGGTCGCCTCGATCATGCGGTGCAGCCAGGCGTCCTCGGGCTCGGCCGCGGGCGCTGATGCCTCCAGCAGCGTGAGCATCTGCATCAGGGCCACGTGGCCGGAGCTGGGCGGGCCCATGCCGCACAGGCGTAGCTCGCGCCAGGTGTTGCACATCGGTGGTCGTTCCAGCGGCCGGTAGGCGGCGAGGTCGGTCTTGGTCATCACGCCCGGGCGCTCATGGGCACGCAGGCGCCGCACGATGTCGGCCGCCACCTCGCCCTCGTAGAAGGCCTTGGGGCCGCTCTTGGCCACACGGCGCAGCACTTCCGCATAGGCCGGGTTGCGCAGCACATGCCCCACCGGGAGGGCCTGGCCGGCGGCGTCGTAGTAAAGCGCGCGCGCCTGGGCATCTCGCTTGAGCGCCGCATCGCCTTTGAGCAAGGTGTGCAGGCGCGGCGTGATGGCGAAGCCGCGCTCGGCCAGCTCGATGGCGGGCTCAAAGAGCCGCGCCCAGGCGAGCTGCCCCTGCCGCTCGTGCGCCAGGGCCAGCATGGCAATCGCGCCGGGCACGCCAGCCGAGAGCCCGCTCTGCACCGCCTCGCGCATCGGCATCGGGCGGCCATCGCGCAGGAAGAGCTCGGGCGTGGCGGCGGCCGGCGCGGTCTCGCGGCCGTCGTAGGTTTGCACCTGCCGGCCGTCAAAGTGCAGCAAAAAGGCGCCGCCGCCGATGCCGCTGGACTGCGGCTCCACGAGGCCGAGCACCATCTGCACGGCCACCGCCGCATCGACGGCATTGCCTCCGGCGCGCAGGATGCGCAGCCCCGCTTCAGCCGCCAGCGGGTGCGCGGCCGACACGGCCTGGCGCTTGAAGCTGGTGGCCGCCTTGGTGGCGTAGCCGCTGGCGGGCTCGGGGTTTTGCGGCTGGGCGCTAGCCCAAACCGTGATGAACCCAAGTCCCAGTGCCAGCAGCCATCTTTGCATCAGAGCAGTGTGACACCTGTCTTGGACTGCACCTGCTCACGCGTCACGCCGTCGGCCAGCTCCACAAGCTTCAAACCCTCGGGCGTCACGTCCATCACCGCCAGGTCCGTGATGATGCGGTTGACCACGCCCACCCCGGTGAGAGGCAGCGTGCACTTCGGGATGATCTTGAGATCTTCCGTGCCGTCTTTCTTCTTGGCCACGTGCTCCATCAGCACGATCACGCGCTTGACGCCGGCCACCAGGTCCATGGCGCCGCCCATGCCCTTGACCATCTTGCCGGGGATCATCCAGTTGGCCAGGTCGCCGTGCTCGCTGACCTGCATGGCGCCGAGGATGGACAAGTTGATCTTGCCGGCACGGATCATGGCAAAGCTGTCGTGGCTGCCGAAGATGCTGGAGCCCGGCAGGGTTGTCACGGTCTGCTTGCCGGCGTTGATGAGGTCGGCATCGACCTCGTCTTCGGTGGGGAAGGGGCCGATGCCCAGCATGCCGTTCTCGCTCTGCAGCCAGACTTCTTTGTCAGCCGGCACATGATTGGCCACCAGGGTGGGGATGCCGATCCCGAGGTTCACATAGAAGCCGTCTTCC
This sequence comes from uncultured Roseateles sp., assembly GCA_937871895.1. Classification (GTDB taxonomy): domain Bacteria; phylum Pseudomonadota; class Gammaproteobacteria; order Burkholderiales; family Burkholderiaceae_C; genus Pelomonas. The sequence goes on from CALMQC010000605.1 coordinate 1,698, forward strand.
AGCTCTTGCGCCGCGCGGGCGGCCATTTGGTCTTGGGTCCAGGACATTTCAAGACTCCTTCTTTGCCGACAAGGTGCGCTTCTCGATGCGCTTCTCGGGGTGGGCGTTGACGACGATGCGGTGCACGTAGATGCCGGGCAGGTGCACGCTGTCGGGGTCGATCTCGCCGACCTCGACGAGTTGCTCCACCTCCACCACCGTCACCTTGCCGGCCATCGCGGCGGCGGGGTTGAAGTTGCGCGCGGTGCGGCGGAAGACGAGGTTGCCGCTCTTGTCGGCCTTCCAGGCCTTCACGAGCGCCACGTCGGGCACCAAGGCACGTTCCATCACATAGGTCTGGCCGTCGAACTCGCGCGTCTCCTTGCCCTCGGCAATCACCGTGCCCACGCCAGTGCGCACGAAGAAGGCCGGGATGCCAGCGCCACCGGCGCGCAGCTTCTCAGCCAGCGTGCCCTGGGGCGTGAATTCCAGCTCCAGCTCGCCGGCGAGGAACTGGCGCTCGAACTCCTTGTTCTCGCCCACGTAGCTCGAAATCATCTTCTTGATCTGCCGCGTCTCCAGCAGCTGACCGAGGCCAAAGCCATCGACGCCCGCGTTGTTGGAGATCACGGTCAACCCCTTGACGCCCGAGTCGCGCAGCGCGGCGATCAGGGCCTCGGGGATGCCGCAGAGGCCAAAGCCGCCGACGGCCAGCAGTTGGTTGTCGGCCACCAAGCCCTGCAGGGCTGCGGCGCTACTTGGGTACACCTTGTTCATGCGCTCTCCTTGCGACGAAGCCCGCAGCGTAGCGGGCCGGGACTACGTAGTCGATTACGTAAGATCGCCTAATGCCCCCGCTACAGCTGGACTACCGGACCGCCTTTGACCTGGCCCCGATTGGGCTGATCCTCTCCGAGCGCCGGCAGATCGTGGACTGCAATGCCCGGGTGCTGGAGATCTTTGGCGCGCAGCGCGAGCAACTCGTCGGTCAGAGCTTCGCGGTGCTCTACCCCAGCCCGGCCGAGTTCGAGCGCACCGGCGAGCGCATCGCGGCGCGCCTCGGGAGCAATGGTCACTACGCCGATGACCGAGTGATGAAGCGCTTGTCGAGTGGAGAACTCTTCTGGTGCCACGTCAGCGGCCAGGCACTCGACACGCGCGACCCGCATGCACGCGGGATCTGGAGCTTTGAAGACCTCTCGGCCCACCGGCAACTCACCGTGGCGCTGACGCCCCGCGAGCGCGAGATCGCGGCGCTGCTCGTCGAGGGCCTGACCAGCAAGCAGATCGGCAAGCGCCTCGCAGTGAGCCCGCGCACCATCGACGTCTACCGCGGCCGGCTGATGAAAAAGTACGGCGCCTCGGGGACGCCGGACTTGGTGCACAAGCTTCTGAAGGGCTAGTTAAAAACGCCCTGCCGCAGCCACTTGGTGGCAATCCACTTTTCGCCCGCGATCACCGGCGCGCCGCCGTGCAGGGTCTGGGTGCTGGGGTGGGGGCGGTCGTAGCTGAAGAAGACCGCGTTGCCCTTGACCGGCATCACGTCGAGCCCGATGTCCGGGAAGATGGTGGCGCCGCCCGCCTCGACGTGGTTGAGGTACATGACCAAGGTGCTCACGCGCTGGCCGCCGCGCTTGAGGATGCTCGCGGTGGCGGCGTGGGCAGGGTCGAAGTAGTCGTAATGCGGCTGGTACTCGGCGCCCGGACGGTAGCGCAGCACCTGCAGGCCCTCGCCATGGTCCAGCGGCCAGCGCAGCAAGGCGGCGATGCGGGCCTCGACGCGGCGGATCAGCTCGCTCTCGCAGCGCTCGAAGAACATGCCGTCGCTGGTGCGCGCGGCATTGACCTCGCTGCCCTCGGAGTTGGTGGCCACCGTCTCGGAGCGCGCCAGACGCTTGGTGGCGGCTTCGACGATGCCATCACATTCGGCGTCCGACAGCAGGCCTTGGAACACCACCACGCGCGGCTCGCGCAGGCTGAGCACGATCTTGACCTTGCGGTCGCCAGCGTCGATCTCGCTGGGGCGGCCCACCAGGTCGGGCTCGGGCAGGCCGGGGGTGTAGCCGTCTGACGACGACGGTGGCACGGGCACGACGGCAGCCGGCGCGCCGCCCAGCATGCGCGCCAGCGCCTCGCGGGCCACCGTGGCGTCCCAGCCGCTGCCCACCATGGCCCCCAGGATGGCCTCGGAGGGGTGGCCGGCGCGCGACTGCTCGGTGATCCAGTCGCAGAGTTCGGGAGTGATGATCTGTTGACTCATGAGGCTCAAGTGCTGCGTCGAAAAACCCACTGCGTTGCCGAAGAAACCGACGGCTCGAAAGCATAGCCTTCCGCCCCGAAGGACTTGAGCGCTTCGGGCTCGGAGGCGCGCTGTTCAATCGCAAAACGCGCCATCAGGCCCCGCGCCCGCTTGGCGAAGAAGCTGATGATCTTGTAGCGCCCGTCCTTCCAGTCCTCGAACTGGCAGTCGATCACCGGCAGCTTGAGCGCCGGGCGATCCACCGCATGGAAGTACTCCTGTGACGCGAGGTTCACGACGACGGGCGTCTCGGTCGCACGGGCCCGGCGCGTGACGTGTCGCGCCAGGTCGTCGCCCCAATAGGCATAGAGGCTGTCACCCCGAGCATTGGGCAGGCGTGTGCCCATCTCCAGGCGGTAGGCCTGCATACGGTCCAGCGGGCGCAGCACGCCGTAAAGGCCTGACAGCATCAGCACATGGTCCTGCGCCCAGCGCAGGTCGTCCGGCGCGAGGCTGGCGGCATCGAGCCCGCCGTACACGTCACCATCAAAGGCCAGCACGGCCGGCCGCGAGTTATGGGGCGTGAAGCGCGGCCGCCAGGCGGCGTAGCGCTCGGCATTGAGCTGGGCCAGGGGCTCGGAGAGGTCCATCAGCGCCTGGATCTCGGGCACCGTCTTCTCGCGCAGCAGCTCGATCAGTTCGCTGGACCGGCTGACGAACTGTGGCCGGGTGAGTTCACCGGCCAGCGCGGGCGGCACGGGGCGCTCGAAGTCGAGGGATTTGGCGGGCGACAGCAGCAGCAGCATGGGCGCGATTCTCGTCGTGCGCGGGCATGAAAAAGCCCCGCCGCAGCGGGGCTGGTCGGGTGGCGCGGCCTTACTTGGCCAGCAGGCCACTCACGGCATAAATGTCCTCGGCGCGCAGCTGGCCCGAGGCCTGGCGCAGCTTGAGGCCCATGACGATGCTGTCGTAGCGCGCCTTGGCCAGGTCGCGCTGGGTGCTGAAGAGCTGGGCCTGGGCATTGAGCACATCGAGGTTGACGCGCACGCCGACCTTGTAGCCGAGCTGCGTGGCTTCGAGGGCCAGCTTGCTCGACGACTCGGCAGCCTCCAGGGCCTGGGCCTGGGCGCGCAGCGACTGGCTGAAGGAGAAGGTCTGGCGCGTGGCCTGGGCCACGCTGCGGCGCGCGAACTCCAGGTCGTTGCGGGCACGCTCTTCAAGGATCAGGGTTTCCTTGATGCGGCTCTGGGTGTAGCCGCCGGTGAAGAGTGGGTAGGTGAAGCTGAGGCCGATGCTGGCATTCTTGGTCGTGCCCACGCCCGAGGACGCGGCGGCCAGGCCGGAGAGGTTGTTGTGCAGGTTTTGCGCGCCGAGGCCAGCGGTCGCATCGAGCGTGGGCTTCTCGCCAGCCCGCGCGATCTGGGTGTCCAGCTGAGCGACCTCAAGACCCACGCGTGCTTTGCGGATGGCGGGGTGCTGCTCCTCGGCAGTGGCCAGCCAGGTGTCGATGCGGTCGGAGGCCAGCGCGGGCAGCGCCACCGGCGTGGCCAGCGGCTTGGGCTCGACGCCGACGCGGCCGACCAAGAGGTCCAGCGCCGTGCGCTTGACGCGCAGGTCGTTGTCAGCCGCGATCTCCTGAGCGCTGGCGATGTCGTAGCGGGCCTGGGCTTCGCGGGTGTCCGTGATGGTGGCGGTACCCACCTCGAAATTGCGCTTGGCCGAGGCCAGTTGCTCGGAGATGAACTTCTTGCTGGCCTGGGCGGTGGCGAGCGCGTCCTGCGCGGCGAGCACGTCGAAGTAGGCGGACGAGAGACGGACCATCAGGTCCTGCTCGGCCGACTCCAAGTCGGACTGGGCGGCCACGTTGGCGCGGCGGGCGCGGTCGAGGTTGAGCGGGTTGGCGGCGTTGTAGACCGAATACTTGCCCTGCAGGCCGGTGGCCAAGGTGCGGGCATTGATATTGGTGTTGGACGGCGTCTCGGTGCGGGCCTGCGTGGCCGAGGCGTTGAGGCCCAGCGAGGGGCGCAGCGCGGCTTCCGCCTGGCCGATGCGGGCGCCGGCTGCTTCTGCGCTGGCGCGCGCGCTGAGGTAGGTCGCGTCATAAGCCCGAGCCGCGTCGTACAGCTCTTGCAGGCTCTGGGCCTGGGCAGACCCCCAGGTGGCAAGACCGATGACCAGGGCCAAGGGGGTCAGACGGAGCGACATGGGCATGAAATCCTCGGGGTTGGGTGAACTGCGCCGGATTGTGAGTGCCGCCGCGCGTGGATGAAAGAAGGCATGCGACGAGCTGCGGTATCGGGCGACCAGCGGCAGCCCGCAGCGCCGCCCGTCACGGCAGCGCCGTCAGAAAGCGAAGGAAGGCAACTCGGCAAAGCCGGGCAGGCGGGCGGCCGAGGTTTCAAACAGGGTGAGGCTGCGGTAGTCGTCGGGGCCGACGCGGGTGAACAGACGAGCCTGCATGACCGGGTCGTCGCCAACGATGGCGATCAGGCGCCCCGTGCCGACGCGCAGCTGGGCGAGCAGGCCAGCCGGCACCTCGGCCACGGAGCCCGAGAGGACGATGGCGTCGAACGGCGCTTCGGCTGCCAGGCCGCTGGCGCCGGCCTGCTGCAGCACCCGCACGTTCTGCACCCCAGCCTTGCGCAGATTCGCCTTGGCGGCATCGGCCAGCGCAGCGTCGGGCTCGATGGCGAACACCTGCTCAGCCTGATGCGCCATCAGCGCGGCGAGGTGGCCGGTGGCGGCGCCGATCTCGAGCACGCGGTCCTGGCGGCTGAGCTTGAGCTCCTGCAGCATGCGGGCCTCGACGCGCGGCGCCAACATGCGGCGGCCGTTACCGAGCGGCAGCTCGGTGTCCACAAAGGCCTGGGCGCGCAGCGCTGCGGGGACGAAATCCTCGCGGTGGACGATGGTGAGCAGTTCGAGCACGCCCAGGTTCAGCACGTTCCAGGGGCGGATTTGCTGCTCGATCATGTTGAAGCGGGCTTTTTCGATGGTCATGGGGTGCTCCTAGCGCCTGCTCTCTGGCAGGTATCAATGGGGAAATCGTCAAATTTTAGAGGCCGGCTCGGCCAACAGGCCGCTCAGCAGCAAGGACATCTGGGCGTCAAGCATCTCGGGGGCGCCAACGCCCGAGGGCCGCTGACCGCAGGCGCCAAAGGAATGCTCCTGCAGCATCATCTGCAGCAGCGGCGAAATGAGCACGTGCACGGTGGCGGCAATCGGCACAGGCCGGAACTCGCCCCGGTCGATGCCTTGCTGGACGAGGCGGCCGATCAGCTCATGCGTGGGCTGGATGACTTCGTCCACATAGAACTGCGCCAGCTCCGGGAAATTGCGCGCCTCTACCAGCATCACCTTGCTGATGCCGCCGGCAGCCCCCTGCCCCACGCTGGCCCACCAGGTCTGCATCATGTGGCGCAGCAGGTCCTGCACACGGCCCTGGTGCTGGGCAGCGGCGGCGGCGAAGTCATCGAGCCGGGCAACCAGATGCTCGCGCACCACGGCCTTGAAGAGCTCTTCCTTGCTCGGGAAATAGCGGTAGAGCGTGCCTTTGGCCACGCCGGCCTGCTTGGCAACCTCCTCGCTGCGGGTGGCCGAAAAGCCTCGGTCCACGAACAGCTCCAGGGCGGCCTGAAGCAACTCCTGGGGGCGCTCTTCCTTGCGGCGCTGGCGCGTGGGGGCGGCGGGTGCTGCGGGACGTGACATGGCTTAGTGACCGGCTGGTCACTAATGTATGCCGCCACCCTGGCAGGCAGCAAGGCAGGCGACATGCTGAGCAGGGGTCGCGCTCTACACTGCGCGCCCTTTTGCACACCTTTCCCGGGCCAGGGCCCGGTGCCTGCCGTGGACGTCATCCTGTTGCTCAAGGCCGCGATCATGGGGATCGTTGAAGGCCTGACCGAGTTCCTGCCGATCTCCTCCACCGGCCACCTGATCCTGGCCGGCAGCCTGCTGGGCATGGACGACGCCAAGGGCAAGGTGTTCGACATCGCCATCCAGACCGGTGCCATCCTGGCCGTCATCCTGGTCTATGCACAGCGGCTCAAGGCGGTGGCTCAGGGCCTGCCCAGCGAGCCGCAAGCGCGGCGCTTTGTCATCAATGTGGCGGTGGGCTTCCTGCCGGCGGTGGTGCTGGGCCTGCTGTTTGGCAAGGCGATCAAGGCGCACCTGTTCACGCCCGTGGTGGTGGCCAGCGCCTTCATCGTGGGGGGCTTCATCATCCTGTGGGCCGAGCGGCGCCAAAGCCTGGCCCGCGTGGCCCGCATCGAGAGCGTGGACGACATGACGCCGCTGGACGCGCTCAAGGTGGGCCTGATCCAGTGCCTGGCCATGATCCCGGGCACCAGCCGCTCGGGGGCGACCATCATTGGCGGCATGTTCCTCGGGCTGTCGCGCAAGGCGGCGACGGACTTTTCATTCTTCCTGGCCATCCCGACGCTGATCGGCGCGGGCGTTTACAGCCTCTACAAGGAGCGCGCCCTGCTGGCGGCGGCCGATACGCCGGTCTTTGCCGTGGGCCTGCTGTTCAGCTTCCTGTCGGCCTGGATCTGCGTGCGCTGGCTGCTGCGCTACGTGGCCACGCACACCTTCACGCCCTTTGCCTGGTACCGCATCGCCTTTGGCGTGGTGGTCTTGGTCACGGCCTGGACGGGTGTGGTGCACTGGGCTGACTAAGGTCAAGGCGCCGGACGGGATAATCCGCCGATGGCCATCACCATCAAGACTGCTGCCGACGTTGAAGGCATGCGCATCGCCGGACGCCTGGCGTCCGAAGTGCTCGACCTGCTGACCGCCCACGTCAAGCCGGGCATCACCACCAATGAGCTGGACCGCATTGCGCACGACCACATCGTGAACGTGCAGCAAGCCATTCCCGCACCACTGAACTACTGCCCGCCCGGCTACACGCCCTACCCCAAGTCGGTCTGCACCTCGGTCAACAACCAGGTCTGCCACGGCATCCCGAACGACAAGGCGCTCAAGAACGGCGACATCGTCAACATCGACGTCACCGTGATCAAGGACGGTTGGCACGGCGACACCAGCCGCATGTTCATCGTGGGCGACGCGTCCATCGCGGCCAAGCGCCTGTGCAACCTCACCTACGAGGCCATGTGGAGGGGCATCGCCAAGGTCAAGCCCGGCGCACGCCTCGGGGACATCGGCCACGCCATCCAGACCTTTGCCGAGAACGCGGGTTTTTCCATCGTGCGCGAGTACTGCGGCCACGGCATCGGCCAGGTCTTCCACGAAGAACCCCAGGTGCTGCACTACGGCCGCCCGGGCACGCTGGATGAGCTGGTGCCGGGCATGACCTTCACCATCGAACCCATGATCAACGCCGGCCGGCGCGAGATCAAGGAGCTGGGCGACGGCTGGACCATCGTCACCAAGGACCGCTCACTCTCTGCCCAGTGGGAGCACACCATCCTCGTGACTGACACCGGCTACGAGGTGCTGACGGTCTCGGCTGGCAGCCCGCCGCCGCCCGCCTTCATCACCAGCGCCGCCACCGGCGCGTGAACGTGGCGACCACGCCCGTCGTCGAACTGCGGCGCCAGTTCAAGCAGGGCAAGCAGGCCCTGATCGACGCCTTCCTGGAGGCGCGCCCCACCACAACAACCAGCAGCCGCCTGCTGCGCACGCTGGCCCGCCATGTGGACGACACGTTGCGCCTGATCTGGGCCGAGTCGGGCTTGCCCGCCGGCGCCTGCCTGGCTGCGGTGGGAGGTTATGGACGCGGCGAGCTGTTCCCGCACTCCGACGTGGACGTGCTGGTGCTGCTGCCCGACGGCATCGACTCCATGCAGCCCGGCCCGGTGCGCGACGCGGTGGAACGCTTCATCACCACCTGCTGGGACGTGGGCCTGGAGATCGGCTCCTCGGTGCGCACCGTGCCCGAGTGCGTGACCGAGGCGGCCGGCGACGTCACCATCCAGACTGCCCTGCTCGAAGCCCGCAGCCTGACGGGCGATGCGCGCCTGTTCCGCCGCCTCGTCAAGCGCCTGGCCGAGGCCATGGACCCCAAGGCCTTCTTGCGCGCCAAGACCCTGGAGGCCGTGCAGCGCCACACCAAGTTCGACGACACGCCCTATGCGCTGGAGCCCAACTGCAAGGAAAGCCCCGGCGGCCTGCGCGACCTGCAATTGCTGATCTGGCTCGCGCGCGCGGCGGGCCTGGGCAAGACCTGGAAAGAGCTCAGCCAGCGCGGCCTGATCACCCCCTTCGAGAGCCAGCAGCTCAAGCGCAACGAAGGGCAGTTGACGCTGATCCGCGCGCGGCTGCACGCGGTGGCGGGACGGCGCGAGGACCGGCTGGTCTTCGACCTGCAGGACGCCGTGGCGCGCAGCTTTGGTTTCAAGCCCACCGGCGGGCAGCGCGCGTCCGAGGTGCTGATGCGTCGCTACTACTGGGCCGCCAAGGCGGTGACCCAGCTGCATCAGATCCTGCTGCTGAACCTGGAAGAGCGCATCAACGGTGCCCAGCAGGCACAGATCCACCGCATCGACGATCAGTTCGAGGACCGCGCCGGCATGCTGGAGGTCGCGAGCGATGACCTCTACCAGCGCGACCCGAGCGCCATCCTGCGGACCTTCCTGGTCTTCCAGCAGTCAACGGGCATCAAGGGCCTGTCGGCCCGCACGCTGCGCGCGCTGTACAACGCCCGCAAGCTGATGACGGCCCGCTGGCGCAACGACCCGGACAACCGCGCGACTTTCATGGCCATCCTGCAGGCCGAGCGCGGCCACACGCATGCGCTGCGGCTGATGAACCAGACCTCGGTGCTGGGCCGCTACCTGTGGGTGTTCCGCGCCATCGTCGGGCAGATGCAGCACGACCTGTTCCACGTCTACACCGTGGACCAGCACATCCTGATGGTGCTGCGCAATGTGCGCCGATTCTTCATCCCCGAGCACGCGCACGAGTACCCGTTCTGCTCGCAGCTCGCGTCGCAGTGGGACGCCCCCCACCTGCTCTACATCGCCGCGCTCTTCCATGACGTGGCCAAGGGCCGCGGGGGCGACCACTCGGACCTCGGCGCCGTGGACGTGCGCCGCTTCTGCCGCCAGCATGGCCTGGACGCCGAAGACACACAGCTCTGCGTCTTCCTCGTGCAGCACCACCTGACGCTGTCGCGCGTGGCGCAGAAGGAAGACCTCTCCGACCCGGAGGTGATCACCCGCGTGGCCGGCGTGGTGGGCAATGTGCGCTACCTGACGGCGCTCTACCTGCTGACGGTGGCCGACATCCGCGGCACCAGCCCCAAGGTCTGGAACGCCTGGAAGGGCAAGCTGCTGGAGGACCTGTTCCGCCTCACCGCTCGTGCGCTGGGCGGCGCGCCGCTGAACCTCGACGCCGAGATCGAGAACCGCAAGCAGGAGGCGCGGCAGGCCCTGGCGCTGCACGCCATGCTGCCGGGCACCGAGGCGCCGCTGTGGCAGACGCTGACCGTCAGCTACTTTGCCCGCCATGACGCGGCCGAGCTGGCCTGGCACGCACGGGCGCTGTGGCGCCATGTCCAGACCACCGTGCCGGTGGTGCGCGCGCGGCCCTCACCGGTGGGTGAAGGCCTGCAGGTGCTGGTCTATTCGCCTGACCGGCCCGACCTCTTCGCACGCATCTGCGGCTACTTCGACACCGCCGGCTTCAACATCCTGGACGCCAAGGTCCACACCACGCGCCCGGGCTTCGCGCTCGACACCTTCCAGGTCATCCAGCCGGATGCCGAAGGCCTGCACCGTGACCTCGTGACTTTGGTGGAGACCCAACTGGCGCTGGCTCTGGCCGCTGACGGCCCCTTGCCCGAGCCGCGGCGCGGGCGGCTGTCGCGGCGGGTCAAGTCTTTCCCCTACACGACACGCATCGGCCTGCGGCCCGACGAAAAGGCCACGGCCTGGCTGCTGTCCATCAGCACCAGTGACCGCGCCGGCCTGCTCTACGCCATCGCCCGCGTGCTGGCGCGCCACCGCATCAACCTGCAGCTCGCCAAGATCACGACCCTGGGCGAGCGCGTGGAAGACACCTTCTTGATCGACGGCCCGGCGCTGCAGCAGAACAAGACCCAGCTGCAAATCGAGAGCGAGCTGCTGGACGCGGTGTCGCTGCCGGCTTGAGCTGGCTCAAGCCGGCCCCTGCCCCTCCTGCCTCACACTCCAAGCCATGCCCAACCGCTTCAGTGAACGCGCGCTGCGCGAGTCCCAGGCCTTTGGCGTGCGCCAGGTTCCCATCTTGCGCCCCTTGGGCTGGCTGGCGCATGGCTGGCGCGACCTCTGGCAAGCGCCGCTGGCTTCGCTGGCGCAGGGCTTGGTCATGGCCCTGTTTGGCGCGCTGCTGCTCGCCGTGGCGCATGACCGCTTCTGGCTGCTGTCGGGCGCCTTCTCCGGCTTTTTGCTGCTGGCGCCCGTCATGGCCACGGGGCTCTATGCCTTGAGCCGCGACATCGATCGCAACCTGCCGGTGGGCCTCTCCACGGTCTGGCTGGCCTGGCACCCGCGTGACGGCCGCTTGATCGCCTTTGGCATCCTGCTGGCTGTTGCCGGCACGGGCTGGGTGCTGTGCTCGGCAGCGCTGATCACCGGCTTTGCGCCGGAACCCATCGTCACGCCGCGCGACTTTCTGCTGAAGGTGGTGCTGAACGAGCAGTCGTCGCTGTTCGAGACCTGGCTCGGCCTCGGCGCCCTGCTGGCCGCGCCGGTCTTCGCGTCCAGCGTGGTCGCCATTCCGGCCCTGCTCGACCAGCCGGCAGACCGGCTCGGCGTCTATGGCGCGGTGCTGACCAGTTGGCGCGTCGTCCTGGAGCACCCTGCACCGATGGCCTTGTGGGCTGCGTTGCTGATGGGGCTGACCACCTTGGGGTTGGCCACGGCGCTGCTGGGCCTGATCGTCATCGTCCCCTGGCTGGGCCACGCCAGCTGGCACGCCTACCGCGACCTCGTTCGCCACCGCAGCGACTGACCATGTGGGGCTATACCGAAGCCGAGATCGCCCAGTTCGGCCTGACCTTTGGGGTCGGGGCCTTCATGCTGTACATGGTCTTCATCATCCTGCAGCTGGCGCGCGAGTCCAAAGCCGGGCGCTTTGGCACCTTCATCTTGCTGCTGGGCCTGGGCTTCGGCCTCGTGGGCTTTGCGGCCAAGGGTGTGATCAAGTACTTCCTGGCCGGGCACGTCTAGGACGCCTGTGCCACGCACTCAGCGCAGGGCATCCACCCAGCGCAAGCCCAGCAACCGCAGCAAGCGTTGATGCACGGCCGACTGCGGGTTGGCCAGTTCGTGCATCACGGTGAAGTGATTGCAGCCCGGCAGCTCCTCGCACACCGGCACGGCACGCTGGCCCCAAGCGCGCCGGATCAGGCGGTTCTGGCGCCGGTACTCCTCGCTCTCGTCTGCGCCACACACGGCCCAAAGCACCTGGGGCGAAGGGGGCGGGGCGAAGCAGGCGGGGCTCAAGCGCCGGGCCGAGGCGGCCGACAGTTGCAGGTCACCCGCCAGGAATGGCAGCTTTCGCAGCGGCTCCAGCTCGTGCAGCCCTGACACCGACACCGCCGCGCGCACCAAGCGCCGAGGCAGGTCACGCCCGACCAGCTTCCAGTCGCAGCAGCTGAGCATGGCCGCCAGGTGCCCGCCGGCCGAATGGCCCAGCAGCGTGATGCGGTGCGGGTCGCCACCGTAGTCCGCGACGTGGCGCCACACCCAGGCCAGGGCCTCGGTCATCTGCAGCGCGATGCGCTCGATGCTGACGGCGGGGCACAGCTCGTATTCAGGCACCACCACCACGGCCCCGGCGTCAACAAAGCTCGCGGCCACGTAGGAGTAATCGGCTTTGCCCAGCGCCCGCCAATACCCGCCCGGAATGACCACCAAGACCGGCGCCTTGCCCGCCACCGCGCCTTCGCTGGCGATGCCCGTCGGCATGAACACATCCAAGCGCTGACGCGGCCCGGGCCCGTAGGCCAGGTCGAGCACGCACGACGACCGCTCCCGCACCAAGGCCGAGGCGGCTCCCCAGCGCTGCAGGATCTGCGCGCTCTCAGGCACCCGCGCACGGTTGTTGTACTGGGCTTCGAGCCACGCCAAGCTTGCATTCACTGCCATGCCGTGACGATAGCAGCGCAGGCCGTGGCTATACTCCGCGCCCCATGGGGACGTAGCTCAGCTGGGAGAGCGTCGCGTTCGCAATGCGAAGGTCGGGAGTT
>CALMQC010000606.1 GCA_937871895.1 uncultured Roseateles sp.
GATGTCCTTCGTCGTGATCCCCTGACGCAGCAGGTTGACGACCGCCTCGCCCGAGCGGCGGGCGAACCCGTCACGGCGACGGTCCACCGCGGGCGGAGCCGCCGAGCCGGGGAGCGACATCCCCATGGCCTCGGCCGCGCTGGCCATGGCGGGCGGCGTCACCAAGGCGCTGCTGGCCGCCACCGGCGCCTCGACCAGGATCGGGACCGCGCCGACGGACGCGGTGTCGGGCTTGGCGCCCGAGCGCCCCGGCCACCAATCGGCCGGGAAGAAATACACAGCTGCCGCCAGCAGCAGGATGAGCACCGGCCCCCACACCATGGGCTTGGACAGTTGGCTGGCGCCTTCGATGCTGACGCCGCGCTCGCGGAAGGGGGTGTTCAGGCCCGTTGGCACGTCCAGCGGCTTGTCGCGCCAGGTCGGCATCACCTCCAGCACGGGGCCGGGCTCGATCTTGAGTGCGCGACACATGGACGTGGCCAGTGCCCGCGCGAAGGTGGCGTCGGGCAGGTCGTCCCAGCGGTCCGACTCGATGGCTTCCAGCTTGCTCTGCGGCACCTTCAGCTGCACCGCCAGCGCCGCAATGTGCAAGCCGCGCTGTTGCCGCGCCTGGCGCAGCAGAGCGCCTGCCGTCAAAGTTCCCGCCGAAGTGGTCTGCATGATCCCTCTGCGTGTCAGTCGTCAAACCGACCCAGGTCGAGCGCCTGGGTTTCGGGGGTGCCGCGATAGCGCTTGTGCAACTGCTCGGCCAGGTCCTCCACCGTGGCCGTGTTGCCCAGACGCCGTTCGATGCGCAGCTGCAACCACAGGCTCTGCGCATTGGCCAACTCGGCCGACGCATTGACACGCTTGACGTAGAAGCGCGCGCGCTCGGCTTCGCCATTGCGGTAGAGCACCTCGGCCAGGTTGACGGCGATGGCCGGGTTGCCGGCATCGAGTTCGAAGGCGCGGCTGAGGCTGGTCTCGGCGGCCTTCATGCGCCCTGAGCGCGCCTCGCACACGCCGCGCGCCAGCAGGCTGCGCTGCGGGGCGCGGTAGCTGGGCTGGGCCAGGGCTTGCTCAAACTGCGCGTCGGCTGCAGCCCAGCGCTGCTGCTGGCACAGGAACCAGCCGTAGTTGTGCAAGGCGTCGGGGTCGCCGGGGTAGAGCGTCAGGGTCCGGCGGAAGCTTTCCTCGGCCAACTGCGTTTCACCCATGGCCGCATAGACCAGGCCGCGCAGGATGACGGCCTCGCGCATCTCGGGCTTGATCAGCAGCGCTTGCTTGAGCTCATCCAGCGCCGTGTTGAACTGGCCGCTGGCGAAGTAGCCCTGGGCGAGGTCCATGCGCACGTTGGCGCGGCGGTCACCATCGGTCTGATCCACGTCGGTGCGCACTTCGCGGTTCTGCGCCGGCGCGCCGCAGGCGACCAAGCCAGCAGCAACACACAGGCTGAGAATCAGAACGGCAAGGCGTGGTGACATGGCTACAGCTCGGGTTGGCGATCACGAAGGATTGACGGGCGCACGCACCATCCGCACGTGGGCGCGAGTGCGGTCTTGCACCTCGCCCGCGAGCTGACCACAGGCGGCGTCGATGTCGTCGCCACGGGTCTTGCGCACGGTCGTGACGATACCGGCTTCAAGCAGCACTTCGGCAAAGGCTTGCACCCGCGCCTTCGGGCTGCGGGTCAACCCTGAGGCCGGGAAGGGATTGAAGGGAATCAGGTTCAGCTTGCACGGCACGCGGCCCTTGACGAGGCGCACCAACTCAGCGGCCTGCTCGAGGCTGTCATTGGCGCCGTCGAGCATGCAGTACTCGAAGGTGATGAAGTCACGCGGCGCAGCGGCCAAGTAGCGCTGGCAGGCGGCCAGCAGTTCATCAATCGGGTACTTTTTGTTCAGCGGCACGAGCTGATCGCGCAGCGCGTCGGTCGGCGCGTGCAGCGAGACGGCCAGCGCCACCGGGCAATCCTCGCGCAGGCGGTCAATCATGGGCACCACGCCCGAGGTCGAGACCGTCACGCGGCGGCGCGACAGACCATAGCCATGGTCGTCCAACATGGTCTTGAGGGCCGGGACCAGGTTGTCGTAGTTCTGCAGCGGCTCGCCCATGCCCATCATCACCACGTTGGAGATGACGCGCTCGCCCGAAGACCTGGAGCCCCCAGTCGCCGGAGTACCGACGACACCCCCCGACGGGGGCGAATCGCCCTTGGGGCGGCCCGGCGACCGATTCAGACGTTGGCGCAGCGCATGCTCAGCAAACCACAGCTGAGCGGTGATTTCCCAGGTTTCGAGGTTGCGGCTGAAGCCCTGGTGGCCCGTGGAGCAAAAGCGGCAGCCGACCGCGCAGCCGGCCTGGGACGAAACGCACAAAGTGCCTCTGTCGTCTTCGGGGATGAACACCGACTCAACGGCATTGCCACCGCCCACGTCGAACAGCCACTTGATGGTGCCGTCGGCGGAGACATGCTCGGAGATGACCGGCAGGCCGTGGATCACCGCTCGGCCGGCGAGCTTGTCGCGCAAGCTCTTGGCAAGGTCGGACATTTGCGCAAAGTCCGACGCGCCCTTTTGATGGATCCAGCGGAACAGCTGGGTGGCGCGAAATTTCTTCTCGCCCAATTGCTCGCAGTACGCGGCCAGGCCCTGGAGATCGAATCCGAGGAGGTTGACCGCGTTCATGCTTGCCAGGCCCGGGCGGGCCTGCCTCAGCGGCTGTAGACGTTCATGCCGGGGAAGAAGAAGCCCACTTCCACGGCAGCAGTCTCGGGAGCGTCGGAGCCATGCACGGCATTGGCATCGATGCTGTCGGCGAAGTCGGCGCGGATGGTGCCCTTCTCGGCCTTCTTGGGGTCGGTGGCGCCCATCAGCTCACGGTTCTTCAGGATGGCGTTCTCGCCTTCCAGGACTTGGATCATCACGGGACCCGAAATCATGAAGTTCACCAGATCATTGAAGAAAGGGCGAGCCTTGTGGACGGCGTAGAAAGCTTCAGCGTCGGCGCGCGACAGATGCACCAGCTTGGCGGCGGCAATCTTGAGGCCAGCGCCTTCGAAGCGGGCGTAGATCTGGCCAATCACATTCTTCGCCACGGCATCGGGCTTG
>CALMQC010000607.1 GCA_937871895.1 uncultured Roseateles sp.
CGGGCCGTCGGGTGTGCCCCCTTGGGCGGCCGCAGGCCGTAGGGGGTGGGCCTAGCGCGCCACTTGGATCGTGACGCGATGCGACTCGGGGTTGGATTTCGGGAATTCCGCAAGCGCGGCTTCAAAGAGGGCCCCGATCAAGGCGCCGTCGCCGCTGGACAGGCCGTCATTGCTGGCGTGGGCTTCATAGAGCGCCTCGCCGCTGGCGCGGTCGCGCAGCAGCACGGCCACGGCGCGCTCGTAGCGCACGTCCCAGAAGGGGTCACGCCAGCCGGCGCGGTAGGGGCCGACATAGCGCCAGGACATCAGGCCACCGCGCCAGCGCCACCACAGTGGGTCGTTCCAGGGGGCGGGGTCGTAGGCGCTGATGCGGGCGCCGAGTGAGACGAGCACGTCGGCGCTCTTGGCGTCGGCGGCGGGTTTGAAGCCGGCTTTCTCCAGCGCGGCGCGGGCGGCGGCTTCGAGCTCGTCTTGCCGCTTGTTGCCCTGCTGCGAGGGCAGGCGGTCAAAGGCGTAGGTGCCGGCGGCGCGGCCGTCTGGCCACTGACCAAACGACTTGGCATCAGCCGCAACGTGATACGGGCCGCTGCAGGCCGAGAGTGCCGCAGCAGCGATGGCCGTGAGGCCGATAAGGGCAGAACGACGGGTGGACATGGCAGACCTCCGAACAGCGCTTGGGGATGGCCCCCGAGCATCTTGAAGGGCCAAGTTTGCCGCAGCGTTGCTGGCAGGCTGGCGGTGAGCCGTCCAGGGCCTGACGTGCGGGCAACGCGGCGAGTCAGGGTTGTGGTGCCGCCACGGTGGGTGTGGCGCAGCGAGCCGGCTGTTGGCCGCGCGTGGCGGCGTCCAGCAGGCTGCTCTCGGGATCCAGGCTGTCCATGCTCAGCTCAAAGAGCATCAGCCCAGCCAGGCCCTGGCGGCGCGCGAGCTGGGCCTTGCGGGCGACGAGGCCCGGCGTCTCGAAGTAGGTGTTGTCATCGAGGACGCCTCGCTCCAGCGGCAGCTTGCGTGCCTGCAGCGACGGCAGCAGGGTGAGGTAGGGCACATCCTGCACCTCGCGGTTGAGCCCGTTCGCAAAGCGTTTGCCGTAGAAGGGGATGCCAGCCACGATCTTGTCGCGCGCAAAGCCGCGCGCGACCACGTCCTTCAGCGCCAGCTGGAAGGTGTCGAAATCGGCATGGTGGCCGATGGGCGAGCTGTCCCAGCGGCCGGTGAAGTCAAAGGCCATCAGATTGACGAAGTCCACATGCTGCTGGATCTCCGGCAGGTACTGCGGCCCGGCCCAGGGGCCGGCAAAGATCGAGGCGCTGAGCTGCACCTCGCGTGGCAGTGCGGCGCGCATGGCGGCCAGCAGGCGCACGAGTTGCCGGCTTTCGACCGGGTCGTTCCCCGGTTGCTGCAGCTTGGCCTGGCGGGTCCAGTGCTCCCAGTCGATGTCCACGCCATCGAGGCCGTGCTGCTGCACCCAAGCGCTGACCTCGCGGGTGAAGCGCGTCAGGCGCTCGTCGGACTCGGCGATGCGCTGAAAGGCATCGCCATAGCCCCGCGCACCGCCAATGGCCACGGCCACCTTCACGCCCTGGGCATGCGCAGCGCGCACGGCGGGGCCGACCAAGGCGTCAAGCGCCGAGGTGTCGAGGCTGCCGTCGGGTCGGGGCAGCGCAAAGACAAGGCCGAGGTGGCTGAGTTGGTCCCAGCGCACCTTTGCGAGCGGCAGCGTCTCCTGCGCCCACGAGGGGTAGACGCCGATGACGGGAAGGCAGGTGGCGCTGGCCACGTCGTCGGCCGGCGGTTTGGCACTGCAGGCGGCGAGCGACACAGCCAGCGCGGCCAGCGCGGCCCGGGAGGCGGGCAGCATGCCGGCCAGGCTTACTTGCAGGTGAAGCTCTTGCTATTCACCTCGCGCACATTGCCGGCGCCGCAGGTGGCAATCGCCTTTTCACTCATCTTGGCCACATCGCCCGAGACGTCCTTTTGGTAGGAAGAGGGCGGAGCGAAGACGCAGGCGGTGGAGAGCAGGGCGCCGATCAAGGCGACGGAGAGGACGGCGAGGCGACGAGCGTTCATGTCAGTGCGGGCCACAAGGGCACCAGGCAGTGGAAGACGGGCGGACTCTAGGGAGCCCGCGCGACCGGGTCATCTCGCTTGCGACGAAACGCGGGTTGAGCGGGACAGGCCGCTGACCCGGCGCGGCCCTCAGTCCTCTTCCCGCATCAGCCGGATGACGGAGGTAGGCGCCGGCGTCTCGCAGCTCTCGTCGTCGTCAAACGCGATGTCTCCGCCCGCGTCGGCCACGCCGGTGGCCTTGATCGTCTCGAAGGGGAACAGGGCCTTGTCCATCATGTGCGACGTGACGATGCTGCCCATGGCGGTGAAGATGTTGTCGATGCGGCCGGGGTAGCGGCGCTCCCACTCGTTGATCATGGCCTTGACCTGGACGCGCTGGAGGTTCTCCTGGCTGCCGCAGAGGTTACACGGGATGATCGGAAAGGAGCGGTGCTCGGCCCAGCGGACGAGGTCGGGCTCCTTCACATAGGCGAGCGGGCGGATGACGACGTTCTTGCCGTCATCACTGACGAGCTTTGGCGGCATGCCCTTCATGCGGCTGCCGAAGAACATGTTCAGGAAGAGCGTGGTGACGATGTCGTCGCGGTGGTGGCCGAGGGCGATCTTGGTGGCGCCGAGCTGCTGGGCCACGCGGTAGAGGATGCCCCGGCGC
Organism: uncultured Roseateles sp.; assembly: GCA_937871895.1. Classification (GTDB taxonomy): domain Bacteria; phylum Pseudomonadota; class Gammaproteobacteria; order Burkholderiales; family Burkholderiaceae_C; genus Pelomonas. The sequence goes on from CALMQC010000607.1 coordinate 2,720, forward strand.
AGGCGCGAGCACAGGCCGCAGGTGGTCTTGCCTTCGGGGATGACGCGCTTCACGACCGAGTAGGTGTCCTGCTCCTCGATGTGGAAGGGCACGCCGCGGCTCTTGAGGTAGTTGGGCAGCACGTCCTCGGGGAAGCCGGGCTGCTTCTGGTCGAGGTTGACGGCGATGAGCTCGAACTTGATGGGCGCGCGCTGCTGCAGGTTGAGCAGGATGTCGAGCATGGCAAAGCTGTCCTTGCCGCCCGAGAGGCAGACCATGACCTTGTCGCCGTCTTCGATCATGTTGAAGTCGGTGATGGCCTGGCCCACCTGGCGGTGCAGGCGCTTGGACAGCTTGTTGATCTCGAGCGCGGCCTTTTTGTCGGCGGCGG
>CALMQC010000608.1 GCA_937871895.1 uncultured Roseateles sp.
AAGAAGTCTTCCTGCAGCGACAGGCGCGGGTAACGGCGCTCCAGGTCGCCGGCCGTGTAGCCCTTGACACGGTGGCGCAGGGTCAGGTCCTGGGCACGGGCCGGCGCACGCAAGGGGTCGGCCTGCACGAAGCCGCCGAGCTGCTGCACCGCCTGCGGCAGCGTGGTGGGGGCGAACAGGCTGCGCGCCACGGCGTGGCGGCGCAGGTCGTCAAGGGTGGGCGCGGCGGGCATGGCCGGGAGGGTAGCAGCGGGAAAACGAGCCCCCCACCTACAATGCCCGGCTGCTTGAAATGGGGTCACCCTGCCCCATCTTCGCGAACCGGCCGGCTGGATCCTGTCCGCCGGACCTCCACGACCAGAGAGCTCCCATGTTCATCTCCTCCGCCTACGCCCAGGCCACCACGGCCGCCGCTCCCGAACAAAGTCTCCTCGGCATGCTGCTGCTGGTGCTGATGTTCGTGGTGCTCTATTTCGTGATGATCCGGCCGCAGATGAAGCGCCAGAAGGAACACAAGGCCATGATCGAAGCCGTGGCCAAGGGCGACGAGATCGTCACCGCCGGCGGCCTGATCGGCAAGATCAGCAAGCTGGGTGACACCTTCATCCACCTGGAAGTCGCCAACGGTGTCGAGCTGCAAGTCCAGCGCAGCGCCATCTCGCAGGTGCTGCCCAAGGGCACCGTCAAGTAAACCCAGCCGGTGCCGCTGCAGGCGGCGCCAACAAGGGCTCTTCGCATGAACCGCTACCCGCTCTGGAAGTACGCGATGCTCGTCATCGCGCTGCTGATCGGCATCCTCTACACCCTGCCCAATCTGTTCGGCGAAGCGCCGGCCGTGCAGGTCTCCAGCAGCAAGGTCACCGTCAAGGTCGATCCGGCGCTGGTGACACGCGTCGAGGGCGTGCTCAAGGAGGCCGGCGTCCAGGCGGACTTCGTGCAACTCGATGGCAACTCCATCAAGGCCCGCTTCCCGGACACCGACGTGCAGCTCAAGGCCAAGGATGCGATCTCCAAGGCCCTCAACACCGACCCGGCCGACCCGACCTACATCGTCGCGCTGAACCTGCTGTCGCGCTCGCCGCAGTGGTTGTCCAGCCTGCATGCCTTCCCGATGTACCTGGGCCTGGACCTGCGCGGTGGCGTGCACTTCCTGATGCAGGTGGACATGAAGTCCGCGCTGACCAAGAAGGCCGAGTCGCTGACCGGCGATGCGCGCACCATGCTGCGCGAGAAGAACATCCGCCACGCCGGTATCAGCCGCGAGGGCAATATCGTTGTCATCGCCTTCCGTGATGCCGAGACGCGCAAGGCCGCGCAAGACCTGCTCAGCCTGCAACTGCCCGACGTGGTCTGGAGCCCGCAAGGTGAAGGCAGCACGCTGTCGCTCTCCGGCAGCCTCAGCCCCAAGGCCGCCGTGGCCGTGCAGGAGGCGGCGCTCAAGCAGAACATCACCACGCTGCACAACCGCGTGAATGAACTCGGCGTGGCCGAGCCCGTGATCCAGCAGCAGGGCCTGGACCGCGTCGTCGTGCAGCTGCCTGGTGTGCAGGACACCGCCAAGGCCAAGGACATCATCGGCCGCACCGCCACGCTGGAGTTGCGCATGGTGGACGACAGCACCGAGGCCATGGACGCCCTGCGCGGCACCGGCCCCGTGCCCTTCGGCACTGAGCGCTTCATCGACCGCGGCAACGGCCCCATCATCGTCAAGCGCCAGGTGGTGCTGACCGGCGACAGCCTCAGCGACGCCCAGCCCGGCTTCGACGAGAACCACCAGCCCGCCGTGCACCTGACCGTGGACGCCAAGGGCGGCCGGATCATGAAGGAGGTCTCGCGCGAGAACGTTGGCAAGCGCATGGCCATCCTGATCTTTGAAAAGGGCAAGGGCGAGGTTGTGACGGCGCCGAACATCCGCGGCGAGCTGGGCAACCGCTTCCAGATCTCGGGCGCCATGACCACCGAGCAGGCCAGCGACACCGCGCTGCTGCTGCGCGCCGGCTCGCTGGCCGCGCCGATGGAGATCATCGAAGAGCGCACCATCGGCCCGAGCCTCGGCAAGGAAAACATCGCCAAGGGCATCGCCAGCGTGACCTGGGGCTTCGTCGCCGTGGCGGCCTTCATGAGCGTGTACTACATGCTCTTCGGCCTGTTCTCGTCGCTGGCGCTGGGCTTCAACATCCTGCTGCTGGTGGCCGCGCTGTCGCTGATGCAGGCCACGCTCAGCCTGCCCGGCATCGCCGCCATGGCCCTGGCGCTGGGTATGGCCATCGACTCCAACGTGCTGATCAACGAGCGCGTGCGCGAGGAGCTGCGGGCCGGCGTCTCGCCGCAAAAAGCCATCGAGCTGGGCTATGACCGCGCCTGGGCCACCATCCTGGACTCCAACGTCACGACGCTGATCGCTGGCGTCTCGCTGCTGGTCTTCGGCTCGGGTCCGATCAAGGGCTTCGCCGTCGTGCACTGCCTCGGCATCCTGACCTCGATGTTCTCGTCCGTCGTGTTCTCGCGCGCGCTGGTCAATCTCTGGTACGGCCGGCAGAAGAAGCTCAAGAGCGTGTCCATCGGCCAGGTCTGGCGCCCGGAAGGCGCTGAAGTCCCTGCCACCACTGACGCTGCCTGAGGAGGAGCTGAACCATGGAACTCTTCCGTATCAAGCGCGATTTGCCGTTGATGAAGCATGCGCTCATCTTCAACGTCATCTCCTTCCTGACCTTCGCCGCCGCCGTCTTCTTCCTGGTCACGCGCGGCCTGCATTTCTCCATCGAATTCACCGGCGGCACCGTCATCGAGGTGGCCTACCCGCAGGCGGCCGAGATCGAGCGCACGCGCCACACCATCGAGCAGATGGGCTTTGGCGAGGTGCAGGTGCAAAACTTCGGCTCCTCGCGTGACGTGATGATTCGCCTGCCCATCCGGGGCGACGTCAAGCAGACTGAGCTGGTGGACAAGGTCTTCACCGCGCTGTGTGCTGCCGAGCAAGGCCAGGTCAGCCCGCACCAGGTGGTGACGCCGCAGGGCGAGTCCATCACCAAGCAGGTTTGCCGCACGGCGGCGGGTGCCGAGCCCATCACGCTGTCGCGCTCCGAGGTCGTCGGCCCGGCTGTGGGGGCCGAGCTGGCGGCCGACGCGGCCAAGGCCCTGGCCGTGACGGTCGTCGGCATCATGATCTACCTGGCCTTCCGCTTCGAGTGGAAGTTCGCCGTCGCGGGCATCATCGCCAACCTGCACGACGTGGTGATCATCCTGGGCTTCTTCGCCTTCTTCCAGTGGGAGTTCTCGCTGGCGGTGCTGGCGGCGGTGCTGGCGGTGCTGGGCTACTCGGTCAACGAGTCGGTCGTGATCTTCGACCGGGTGCGCGAGGCCTTCCGCAAGTTCCGCAAGATGACCACCCCCGAGGTCATCGACCACGCGATCACCTCGACCATGAGCCGCACCATCATCACCCACGGCAGCACGCAGCTGATGGTGTTGTCGATGCTGCTGTTCGGTGGTCCGACGCTGCACTACTTTGCCGTCGCGCTGACCATCGGCATCCTGTTCGGCATCTACTCATCGATCTTCGTGGCAGCCGGCATCGCCATGTGGCTGGGGGTCAAGCGCG
>CALMQC010000609.1 GCA_937871895.1 uncultured Roseateles sp.
TGATTGTTTCGCCGTGACATCTTTTCGGTGCGCAAAAACAACCAAGAACGAGATCGCCCTTTTTCGCGAGTCGGTACAATCGACGCAACTCGTTCATGACGCGTTCATCGCCGGCCTCGACCTGCCCGCTGGCCAGGCCGTGGCCTTGAAGCCCGGTGGCTATCACCTGATGTTCATGGAGCTCAAGCAGCCGCTCAAAGCCGGCGACACCGTACCGGTGACGCTGACCTTGGAGAACGCCGCCAAGCAGCGCGAGACGCTGGAGCTGAAGGTGCCGGTGCGACAAATGCAAACGCAGATGCAGCACTGATTTCCAGCCCAGTAAATTGCTTCGAAGGCCCCGCCTTCATCGCGCCACTGCCAGGGCGGCAAGCGCGGCAACATCTGTCCCGCTCCTCCCCACATCTCCACGCCACACGCTCAGGTTCATCACCTCCGCGACGGGTGTCCAGGTGGCTGGCGCCGGGCCCAGGCTGCGACGGCAGTCCTGGGCTCAACTTTTTGGGGGAGAACTATTTGTTGGCATCATCGGACGTGTGACTCCACACGCACCATGACCTCCCAACCCTCGTACAGCATCCTCATCGCGAACTTCAACCACGCGGCGCTGGTTGGTCGCGCAGTTGAAAGCGCACTGCATCAAGAGTACCCGTCAGACCTGGTCGAAGTCATCGTCGTAGACGATGGCTCGACGGACGATTCGGTTGAGCGGCTGCAAGCGTTTGTCAGCCACGCCCGATTTCATTTGATCTCACAGGAAAACCGAGGCCAGTCGGCCGCCTTCGCCGCCGGCCTCAAGCGCGCCACTGGCGACTACGTCTGCTTGTTGGACTCTGACGACCGCTTTCTGCCCAACAAGCTAGAGGCCGTGAGCGCCCACTTGGAAACACTCGCTGCCGGATCGGCGCCAGTATTTCTGTGCCACGACCTCGAGATCCTGGATGGGGTGGACGGCGCACCCATCGACAGCACTTGGTTTGGCGTCATCGAGCAGGCGCGCCTTGGCAGCCACCTGCACATCAGCAGCGCTCATCACTTTTTCCCGTTCAGCGTCACCTCCGGCATGGTGTTCAGCCGCAGGCTGCTGGAGCGCGTTGTGGACTTGATGCCCGTGTGGGACTGGCCGATGGGCTCGGACACCGTTTTTGGTCACATGGCCTGGCTGCTTACCGGAGAAGTCCACTTCTTGCCAGACTGCTTGTCCAGCTACGTGGTCCACGAACGAAACAACTGCGCGAGCATCGAGCGTGGCGAGTATGTGCACAAAGCCGTCTGGAAGGAGCGCTGGCCGCGCCTGCTCAGGCTGCTGGAGCGAACCCTCGACTGCGTGACCTTCGATGCCTGCGAAAGAGCCGACCGGCAGGGACACCTTGCAAGGCTCGAACACGCCGTTCGAATCGTGTCGTCGAGCCATCCACAGCCACAGCCATTGTTGAGTTTTGTGATTGACGTCGCTGACGTCGCACCAGCCGATCGCGAGCGTCTGGCCGCCGTGACTCGAACGGCTATCGGCCAGCTCATCGACAGCAACCATGAGCTTGTGTGGGTTGGCACCGCAGACGCGCTGGCCGGACTGGCGCTTGGAGCAAGCTCCGTCGAGGTTCCGCCTGCGTACGACGAATATCAACGAATCCGTGCGGGACTATCGACGGCACGCGGTGCGTACCTCTCCATTTTGTCTGCCGGTGACGCACCGGATCCACGTTTCACGCTTCGCCATCTGCAGGCGCATCGCTTCGGATCACTGCCGGCAGTGACCGTGAGCGATATGCGCTTGATTTCGGCCGATGGGCAGCTGCTTCATCCCGGCATCATGAGCCTCACCGCTGGCTGGAACGCTCAAGCCCCGATACCTGCTTTTGGCCACCTGCTGCGAGACTGGCCGCTGGCACCGCTGCCTGCAATGGTGCTGCGACGCACGCCATTTCTACGCGCTTTTTTCGAACCTTCCGTTGCCCCTCTGGACCCAAGGCTTACTGGGTGGTTGCTGGGCCAGTTCCTGGTCCTGCTCGGCGGCGCCACCCGTTTGCCCGAGAATTTGCTGGACTTGCGCCTTCCGGGTGACGCCACCCCAAATCCCTCGTGGCTGTCTCGCTTCATCCATCGAAGCGGGCCCGTCGAGGCAAACTTGCACGAGGCAGCGGCATCATTGCTGGCTGCATATGCGAGGGCCCACGGCAAGGAGCGCCGGTACTTCAGTGCCGCCTGGGAACAACGCCTTGTACGTTGGCTGTTCCAGTCCGCAGGCATTGGGGTAACCGACGGCCTGCTGAAGGTCATTCAGCAATGCGATGACTTGGACTTGTCCACGCGGATGGAGCAGTACCTGCGCGCGACGGTCGACAGTGTCCGTCCGACGGCCCGTGAACCCAAGATTGGAATCTAGTCCAAGCGTGGCTCGACGCTTGTCCGGTTTTGGCGGCCGACGCAGCCGTACTGACAGAGGATTCGAAGGACGAACCAGTTCCAATAAAAAAAGGGTGCCATGCGAGGCACCCTTTCATTGAACCCAATCAGCTCATCGACGCCGACGCCGCGCCATCCCTGCTATGCCCAGCGCCAAGCCCGTCAAAGCCAAGCCGGCCGGTTCAGGCACATCATTGCCACCGTCAGACTGCGTCGTGATAGCGAAAGCTCCCACAGGTGCCTGAGCCTGGTCGCCCAGGTTGAACTCGATGGGGTCCCCGTAGAACGCATCCGCTCGCCCGGCAACGTCAGTGCACGTGGTGAGAGTCGCGCCGTAGTTGCCGTAATTCCCATAGTTGCCGTAGTTGCCGTAACCACCACCGCAGCTGTAGTCGTAGATTCCCACGTTGGCGGACGCCGAGTCCTGGACCAGCGCCAAAACGTCAAGATACTCACCCGCACCGACAAGACCCAAGTCGACCGAGTAGTAGTCACCCGACCAGTAGTAATCGCCATCCGACGTGTCGGTGTCCGCGCCGGACAGCACGGTACCGCTGCGCGTGAAACTCACGCCGCTCTGGTCGCGCGTCAAACTAGCAGCAGACTCAAACACTGAACTCCAGCCACCGGCTCCGTTCAGTTGCTTCTTCACAGAGGCTGAATAGCTGGCGCTGAGGCTCTCACCAGCGCCCAAGCCAGCCGGGTCATAGATCGACGTGCTGATACTGCCGCTATAGATATGGAAGCTGATGAAGTAATGCTGGGCAAAGCTGCTGTTGTTCTCGACTCGATAGGTGAAACTCGCCGTGGACGACGCATCACCGGTGCCCCAAACGTGTCCATGCACAGCGTATGCGCCAGCACCCGACGAGAACGAGTAGCCACTCGCTCGTCCGGTGGCGTCCGATGCGTCGGAATAGCTGGACGCATAATTTCCGCTGTTGCCGTTGGATGGGGTGGCCGTGGCAGTGGCCACTGCGGCCGAACTATTTGCATCAAGGACAGGGTTTGCGCTGGCAGCGGCGCAGCCGAGCAGCGTGCCGAGTGCAGCCAATGTCATGCGCGAGAGGCGAGCGTGGGGCAGGATCATTCGATGTCTCCGGAATGTGAGCAATGAGCCCTGCAAACTTCGAGCCAACGGTGGCAAGTTTGTCTATCTATCAATGAGTTGCCCATTGCACGCAGCCGCGCACGGACGCTTTTGTAAGCTTGGCCGACACCCCAGAACTTGGGGATTGGCGGTGCCTGCGTGAGTCGAATTCTTTTGGTGTGGGAACTTGGCTCTGGTCTAGGGCACATCGACCGGTTGTTGGTCCTGGCGCGCAATCTTCGGTTCCGCGGACACGAGATCAGCTTGCTGCTTCGCGATACGTCGCGCGCACACCCGCGAGTCGCAGCTGAAGGTTTTCCGATGGGACAAGCACCTGTGTGGCTGCATCCGCTCGCCAGGCCGCTCGACCACGCCAACTACACCAGTGTGCTGGCTTCAGCAGGTTGGATGGACGCGGTTGGGCTCGCTGGACTCATTGCCAGCTGGCGGCATGCCTACGATTGCATTCGGCCCGACTTGGTGCTTTGCGATCACGCGCCGACGGCGGCGCTGGCTGCCCGGCAATACCTCAAGAAGGTGTGGCGTGTGGGAAGCAGCTTCGAGGTGCCTCCGTCACACGGTCATTTCACGGCAATGGCCTACTGGGACGCAGCCGCTCGTACCAGATGTGCAGCAGACGATGCTTCATTGCTCACACATGTCAATGCCGCATGTGCGTTGATTGGGGACCCGCCGCTGACCAATCTGCCCTCACTCTTTGACGATACCAAGGCAGCGATCGCCTCGATTCCCGAGCTGGCTCACTACGACGGGCACGACGCCAACACCCCGTTTTGTGGCCCGTTCTTTCTCAGCGACAAGGGGCGTCCGGCAAATTGGCCACACGGCGACGGCGCACGAGTACTTGTGTACCTAGAGCCAAAGCACAGCGAGTTCA
>CALMQC010000610.1 GCA_937871895.1 uncultured Roseateles sp.
GGCTGAAGTCCGCAATGATGGTGCTGCTGCCAGTGGCGCGTTCGCCTTGCCGCTGGCTGCGGCGGCGGCGCTTCTCGGCGTACATCATGCGGTCGGCGTGGGCCAGCACTTCGTCGAGCGACTCGGTTGAGTCCGCATTGACCAAGTAACCGCCAAAGCTGCAGGCCACCTGGTAGGGCTTGGTGCTGGCGGCGTTGTAGTCGGTGAAGCGCCGCGCCAGGCGCTGCTCGATCATCGTGATGGTGTCCGCCGCGCCGCTGCGCGTCAGCGCGACAAACTCGTCGCCGCCGATGCGTGCCACGATGTCTTCTTGGCGGAAGCACTGCTGCATCAGCCGCGCGGCCTCGCAGATGGCGAGGTCGCCCTCCTCATGCCCATAGACATCGTTGATGTGCTTGAGGCCGTCCATGTCCGCAAAGATCAGGCTCATGGGCTGGTGGGTGAGGCGCGCGGTGCGCATCACCGTCTCGGCCAGCTCCAGGAAGCCTCGGCGGTTGAACACGCCGGTCATGGCGTCACGCATGGCGATGTGGGAGAGGTCTTCGTTGGCCGCGCGGGCGCGCTCCAGGTCCAGGCGCAGCAGCTCGCGCGCAGCGTCCAGCTCGCGCACCAGCAGGCTGTGGTGCAGGCTGCCCGCAATCTCGTGACGCAGCTCTTCATAGGAGAAGTTGTCCTGCGCGCGGCGCTCCAGCACGATGAAGCCAAAGTGCTCGTTGTGGTGAAACATCGGGAAGGGCATCAGCGCCCGCGCCCGCGCCTGGCCGGCGGCCTCGGCCGCAGCGGGCAGCAGCGTGCAGGTCGAGTACTCGAAATCGCACCACTCAGGGTGCAGCTCGCCGTCGTCCAGTGCAAACACCAGGCGCGAGGTGGATGGCAGGCCCACGCTGGCGATGCTCTCGAAAGGCACCGGGTGCTGGTAGAGCGCCACATAGCAGGTGCGTACCTCCAAGGCCTTCAGTCCCTCGGCCAGGCCCGAGAGCAGGGATTCCAGGATGTCGGCCGTGACCCGCGTCTTGAACTTCAGGTGCAGGTTGGAGGTGTCGTCAACCGTCTTGTGCTCCAGGTCGCCCACCAGGTCGGCGGTGTTGGCGATCAAGACCTGGCCGCGGTGCAGTCGGCCCACGGCCAGGCTGGCGGCGCCGGGGGCGAGCTCTTCCAGCAGGCGCTCCTGGATGCCAAGCAGAAAGTTCTGCAGCAGCGAGGCCTCCAGCCCTTCACCGCGCCAGAGCTTGAAGATCTGGTTCAGCACCGTCTGGTAGTCCTGGTCGTTGCCCGGCGCTGCCAGCGCCTCGCGCAGGCGCATCAGCTTGTCGGCCAGGCGCTCATGCAGCCGGATGGGCACGCTCATCGAGTCCATCAAGGCATGGACATGGCCGCGCAGGTCGCTGACGGGCTCGTCGCGGTTGGCTGCCGCCAGGCCCAGGCAGCCGCAGGAGCGCCGCTTGACCAGGCGCGACGACAGCCGGATGTCGCGCGGCGGTGTCTGGCCGCAGACCTGCGCGTGCAGCATGCGCATGGCGGCGGCGCCTTGCTCGGCGATGTCCTGGTTGACCGAGGTCAGCGAGGGCCGGGCGTTGGAGTAGCTGCGAATGTCGTCAAAGCCGCCCACCGCCAGGTCATCCGGCAGGTTCAGCCCCCGCTCCAGCGCCAAGCCCATGCAGCCCCAGGCCATGTGGTCGTTGGCGCAGACCACGGCGTCCATGGGCACGCCCAGGTCCAGCAAGCGGCGCAGCTGGTCGCGCCCGGAGGCGATGTCAAAGTGCCCCCGGCCGCGCAGCACCGGGTTGGGCGTGACGCCGGCCTCGGCGTGGGCGTCCAGGTAGGCCTGCAGCCGCTCGCAGGCATCGCTGCTTTCGGGGGGGCCTTCGATCATGGCGACGTGGCGGTAGCCGTGGTCCACCAGGAAGTGCTTCACCAGATCCTTGAAGCCGCTGTAGCCGTCCACCGTCACCGACGGCCAACCCGCCACCTCGCAACCCACCACCACCGTCGGGATGTGGGAAAAGCGCTTGCGCACCTCGTCCAGCGGCACCGTCACCGACGCGTAGGACGACAGGTTGGCCCCAAGCACGATCAGGCCGTCCAGCACCGTGTCGTCCACAAAGCCGTAGTTCACATTGAACTGCCGCGCAAAGGCCGGCGGCGTACCGGTGCGCAGCACCGAATAAATCAGCAGGTCAACGTCCAGCTCGGCTGCGGTGTGCCACAGCCCCTCCAGCATGGAGAGCAGGTAGTCGCCTTCAAACTCGGTGCCAACAACGCCAAAACGCGGGCGCACCCGCGGAGTCGTGATCTGGTCGAACTGGGTCATGGTCTCGCCAACGCCTTTTGCGAACCGACGTCGGGCCATGTTGTCACGGTGGGTCAAAAAGGGTGACGGGTTTGCCAGGGGATGGGGTGGGTTTCTGAGCCGTTTGCCGCATTTCCCGGGGCTTGTGCGGCTGCGGACAATGCAGGCATGACGTCCGATCACTCGTCTGATCACCCGGCCGACGCCGCCCCCAACCACCCCCCCCGGCGCTGGATCGCCCACCTCGACATGGATGCCTTCTACGCCTCCGTCGAGTTGCTGCGTTACCCGCAGCTCAAGGGCCAGCCGGTGGTGATCGGTGGCCGGCGGGCCGATGCGCCCCGGCAAGACGAATCCGGCCAGTGGCACTACGCCCGGCTGCGCGACTACACGGGCCGAGGCGTCGTGACCACCAGCACCTACGAGGCCCGGGCCTTGGGCGTCTTCTCGGCCATGGGCACCATGAAGGCCGCGCTGCTGGCGCCCGACGCCATACTGCTGCCGGCCGACTTTGACGCCTACCGCCGCTACTCCCGCCTCTTCAAGGCCGCCGTGGCCGAGGTGGCGCCAGTGATCGAGGACCGGGGCATTGACGAGATCTACATCGACCTGACCGACGTGCCTGGCGTGCACGACGCCGTGGGCCATGACCCGCTGGGCGGCGTGCGCGCCGTGGCCCGCGAGATCAAGAACTCCGTCACCCGCGCCACCGGCCTCTCGTGCTCCATTGGCGTCACGCCCAACAAGCTGCTCAGCAAGATTGCGAGCGAGCTGGAAAAGCCTGACGGCCTCACCGTGCTGACCGAGGCTGACATCCCCGCCCGCATCTGGCCGCTGGGCGTGCGCAAGGTCAACGGCATTGGCCCCAAGGCCGCCGCCAAGCTGGGCGAGATGGGCATCGAGAGCGTCGGCGAGCTCGCCGCGTTTGAGCCGCGCCTGCTCATCGAACGCTTTGGCAAGAGCTACGGCGCCTGGCTGCACGCCGCTGCCCTTGGGCGCGACAGCCGGCCCGTCGTCACCCACAGCGAGCCCGTCTCCATCAGCCGCGAGACGACCTTTGAGCGTGACCTGCACGCCGTGCGCGACCGTGCCGTGCTCGGCCGCATCCTCGACGAGCTCTGCGAGCGCCTCGCCGCTGACCTCGCCCGCAAGGGCTACGCCGGCAAGACCGTGGGCATCAAGCTGCGCTTCGAGGGCTTCCACACCGTCACGCGGGACCAGACCTTCCCGACCCCCGTGCAAACCGCCGCCGAGATCCGCCGCGCCGCCGGCCTGTGCCTCAAGCGCGTGGACTTCGACAAGCGCCTGCGCTTGCTCGGGGTGAGGGTGGGGCATCTGGTAGCGCCCGGCGAGGCACGCACCGCCTCCGCCAAACCCGTGCCCGAGGCGACCGGGCCAGCGGCTGAGAATCTGCCCCTCTTCTGACTCGCCGAGCCCACCTTGCGCCTCTTCTCGATCCTGTCTCTTGCCGCTGCCTCGCTGGCGCCTCTGCCCGGCCACGCCCAGCCCACGTCCTTCACACTCGACTGGGCGCGCGGCGCCAGCTGCGTCCTCTTCGTGGACCCAGCGCTCTCCAAGCTCGCCGCCGAGCTGCGCATGCGCTACGAAGACGGCCGCTGGCGCGCCGGCCCGCATCCGTTGCTCAAGTCCGCCGAGGCGGTCGACTTCGACACCACCGAGCGCGTGTTTGAAGTGCCTGACGACGCCGGCCCCGAGCCGCGCGCCTTCCTGATCTTCCGCGTCGTCGCGCCCGATGGCCTGGAGCTGCAGCGCTACACCCGCCTGCGCACTCCCGAGCGCCTGATGTGCGCCCGCGCCACCGTCACCGCTACGCGGCAGGTGGCTGCGTCTGCACCATGAAGCTGCACGACCGCCCATGACCGCCCGCCTGCCCAGCATCGATGCGCTGCTCGCCTTCGAGGCCAGCGCCCGCAGCGGCAGTTTTGAACTGGCGGCCGAGGCGCTGCACGTCTCGGCCAGCGCCGTGGCCAAGCGCATCGCGGGGCTGGAAGACCTGCTTGGCGTCAGCCTCTTCACCCGCGCCGGCAAGGGCCTGCAGCTCACGCCCGCTGGGCACGACTACCTGCCCCAGGTGCGCGAGGCCCTCGCTGCCCTGCGCGCCATCCCGCTGCACCAGCGCGCCCACCAGGGCCTGGAGCGGCTGCGTGTCAGCTGCACGCCCACCTTCGCCCGCCAGGTGCTGGTGCCCGCGCTGCCCGCCTTCACGGCCGCGCACCCCGGCGTGGAGCTGGAACTGACCCTGTCCGTCCCTCTGCTGGCCGAGGGCGACGCAGCGGCCGACGTCGAAATCCGCCACGGCCCGGTGCCCGAGTCGATCAGCGTGGAGCAAGTGCTGCTGCGGGACCGCCTCACCCCATTGGCCGCGCCCGCGATGCTGGAGGGCAGGGCGCTCAGCGCGCCGGCTGACCTGCTCGGCCTGCCGCTGCTACGCACCCCGCTGCAACCCTGGGCGCCCTGGTGGCAGGCAGCCGGCATCTCCGCACCAGAGCCCACCACCAGCCCGCGCTTCGTGGACCTCGGCCTCGTGCTCGCCGCTGCACTGGCCGGCCAGGGCGTGGCTCTGATGCGCCTCAGCCTCGCCCAGCAAGAGCTTCGAGAGGGCCGCCTGGTGCAGCCCTTCGCGCTCACGGTCGAAGCCGAGCGGCACTACGGCCTCGTCTGCCACCGGCACAGCGCCGCAGCGGACGCGTTCGCGGCCTGGCTGCAAGGCCATTGCCGGGCTTTGGAAGCCGCCACTCAGCCCTAGCAACTAGCCCTCGTATGGGCCAGCGCCAGGCAGTGCCCACAGCAGACCCCGCGTCGCGCCGGTGGGCGCCACGGTCAGGTGGTCCTCGTCGGCAATCACGTGGCTCTCGATGCTGAGCGAGGGGTAGCGCCGGCTGCGCAGCGCGCGTTCAAAGCGGCGCATGTCCGCCACCAGGTCGCGCTGGCGGTTGTAGCGCGGGCCCGGGCGCACCGTCTCGTAGGCCCCCACGTACTGGAACACCCGCGCGGCCAGGTCGCGGTGGTTGCGGGCATAGGCAGCCTCGCGCTCGAACATCACCCCGCCGTCGAACCAGTAGGACGGGCTGCCCAGCACGTAGTGGCTGAAGAGCTCCGGCCGCTCCAGCAGCACCTGCGCCGCGAACAAGGCCCCGTACGAATGACCCAGGATCACCCGGCGCCGGGGGTCGAGGCGATAGCGGCT
>CALMQC010000611.1 GCA_937871895.1 uncultured Roseateles sp.
AGCCGCAGCCGATGCAGCCCGTCAGCCGGTCCCGCAGCCGCGTGAGCGCCTCGATGCGCGCCTCCAGCAGGGGCGCCCACTGGGCGGATAGGCGCGTCCAGTCGGCCTTGGTGGGCGTGCGCCCCTCCGGCAGCGTGGCGAGCGCCGCCTTGATCTCGGGCAGGCTCAGGCCCACCGCCTGCGCGGCGCGCACAAAGGCCACGCGCCGCAGCACATGGCGCGGGTAGACGCGGTGCCCGCCACTGCTGCGTCCGCCGGCAATCAGGCCCTCGGCCTCGTAGTAGCGCAGGGCGCTGGCCGCCACACCGGCGCGGCGCGCCAGCTCGCCAATCAAGAGGGTTTCGTTCGCTTGGTTCATCTCTGGTCCTTTTCGGCTTGACTTCAAGTTCACTTTAACTTGCAAGATGCAGGCTCCTCCACTCCATCAAGTGCCTGCCATGCCACACGACACCGACCGCCTCGAACACGCCAACGTCACCGTTCAGGACATCGACCGCGCCACGCGCTTCCTCACCACCGCCCTGCCCAGCTGGCGCATCCGGGGTGGCGGGACGATGGACTGGTTCGGCAAGACCATCCGCTGGCAGCACGTGGGCACGGATGACAACTATCTGGCCTTGCAAGGTGGCGGCGAAGGCGCCCTGCCCGACTGGCAATCCCACCGCCTGGGCGTCAAGCACCTGGGCTTCGTGGTGAGCGACCTGGACGCCGTGGTGCGCCGGCTCACGGAAGCGGGCTTCCCCGTAGACCATGGCGTGCCCGACCACCCGCACCGCCGGCGCGTGTACTTCAGCCCGGACGACCTGGTGCAGGCCGAGTTCATCCAGTACCTGAGCGAGGCCCCGGAGCAACGGCACAGCTACGCCGATTGACTTGGCGACCGCCTAGGATGGGGCGCGTCGTCACTCACGGGAGCCGTCATGCAGCCCATGGTCGCCAATGTGCACTTCCAGCCCTGGTCCGGCGTCTCGCTGGGGCCGGGCCAGCTCTACCAGCCCATCCTGCCGGGGTGGCAGTTCAGTGGGCTGACGGTCAACCTCGGCAGCTCGTCCAATCCCGCAATCGAACAGGCCGCGCTGGACGCCGTGGGCAGCTATGGCAAGCAGATTGGCCACCTGGCCGAGGCGCTGGAGGTGCTGATCGAGAAGCTGGGCCTGCTGGACTCACCCAAGCTGACCGAAGACCAGCGCGACGCACTGAAGGTGGTGCTTGGGGACGTGGCCCAGCTGCGCGGGATCAAGGCCAAGTTAGGCTGAATCGGCCATTTCCAGTAAACTGGATTATCTGTCCTGTTTACTGGATATTGCATGACCACGGATGTCACCCACCTGCTCGCCGCACGCTTGCGCGAGCTGCGCGGCAAGAGCGGCCTCTCGCTCGACGCTCTCGCGCAGCGCAGCAGCGTCAGCCGCTCCAACATTTCGCTGATCGAGCGCGGCGCCAGCAGCCCCTCGGCCGTGGTGCTGGACAAGCTGGCCACGGCACTGGGCGTCAGCGTGGCCTCGCTGTTTGAAGCGCCGGCACGCGCCGAGCCGCCGTCGCCGCTGCTGCGCGTGGCCGATCAACCCGTCTGGAGCGACCCAGCCTCGGGCTACCGACGCCGCAATGTCTCGCCGCCCGGCGTGTCGCCACTGCAGCTCGTCGATGTCGTCTTCCCGCCCGGCCAGACGGTGCGCTTTGAGACCGCCGAGCGCGGCAGCACCATCCATCAATTGGTCTGGATGATCGACGGCAGCATGCAGATCGGCCATGGCGACCAGCGCTGGCAGCTCGCTGCGGGCGATTGCCTGGCCTTGCGGCTCGATGCGCCGGTCCACTTTCACAACCCAGGCCCCCAGGCGGCGCGCTATCTGGTGGCCCTGACAGGAGCGGCGTCATGAAGATTGAATGCTGGACAGCGGCCGAACTGCGGCGACACCTGCCCGAGCTGGCCACGGTGCTGCGTGACTGCGTGGAGGGCGGCGCCTCGGTCGGCTTCATGCTGCCGCTCGCGCCCGGGCGGCCCGAGTCCTTTTGGCAAGGCGTGGCAGCCCAGATCGAGGCCGGTGGGCGCCAGCTCTTCGTCGCGCGTGGGTCCAACGGCGAGGCCATCGGCACGGTCTCCTTGGTCACCGACATGCCCGACAACCAACCTCACCGCGCCGACGTGGCCAAGATGCTGGTGCACCGCAGCGCGCGGCGCCAAGGGGTGGCCGAGGCCTTGCTCGCCCGGCTGGAGGAAGACGCCTGGCGCATGGGCAAGACGACCCTGGTGCTGGACACCGTCAGCGGCAGCGCCGCCGCGCGCCTGTACGAGCGCATGGGCTGGCAGCGGGTGGGCGAGATCCCGGCCTACGCGCTGATGCCCGACGGCACGCCCTGCGCCACCACCTACTACTACAAGCACCTCAACGGCTGAGCCGCATGCCCAACATCCTCGATGCCCTGCAAGCCCTCGCGCGCCAGCTCGGCGCGGCGGGCCACGACGCCAGCCTCGGGCTGGCCGACCAAGGCGCGCCGCTGCTGCTGTGGCCCTGGCGAGTGCAGCCGGTGGCTGCGGCGCGCAACTTGCCGCCACGGCGCGACCCCGACGGCAGCCTGCACCGAAGCTCGCCGCCCGATGAGCTGCACTGCCTGCTCATCAGCCGGGGCGACGAAGCCAGCTTCGCGGCGCTGCAGTCTGCCCGGCGTTGGCTGGCCGAGCACCCGGTGATCGACGTTGGCGACACTGGCGTGCAGGTCACGCCGCAGCAACTGCCCACGGCTGAGCTGACGCAACTCTTCATTGCCGCCGGGCGGCCGATGACGCTCAGCGCGGCTTACGTGCTGCAGGGCTAGAGGCGACGCTGAAGGCGCGCCAGTGGCCCAGTTCATCGGTCTGCACGCCCACTCGCCCAGGCCCTAGCTCGGCGCACAGGCGCAGCAGCACGCTCACCCGCGTGTCCAGGCGCTTGGCGAGCTTCGCAAGCGCCACACCGTCGCCGGCATCCAGCTCGGCGACCAGCACCAGCAACTGCTCAGCACCCGGTGTCACGGGCCTGCAGCGTGACTGGGATGGACTTGGACGTCGGTGTGCGCGCCACGTCGGCGTAGCTGCCCAGCGGCACCAGCGCGTTGGTCTCAGGAAAGTAGGCCGCCACGCAGCCGCGCGGGATGTCATAGGGCACGGTCAGGAAGCGCTCGGCACGGCGTTCCTCCACCGCATCACCCGGCGAGACATGCAGGCTGACAAGGTCGACCCACTGGCCGGCCTTCAAGCCCTGGTCGCGCAAGTCATCGCGGTGGATGAAGACGACGCGGCGCTCGCCCTGCACGCCGCGGTAGCGGTCGTTGTGGCCGTAGACCGTGGTGTTGTACTGGTCGTGCGAGCGGATGGTGGTGAGCGTGAAGACGCGCACATCGCGCCGCGCGGCCTGGGCCTGGCTGTGCGCGGTCTCGGCCGGCAGCGGCCGGCTGCGGAACTCGGCGCGGCCACTCTCCGTGACCCAAACGCGCTCGCTCGCGGTGTTGCGCAACCGGAAGCCGCCGGGCGCGGCCACGCGCTCGTTGAAGCCCGCAAAGTCGGGCAGCACGGCGGCGATGCGTTCGCGGATCAGGCGGTAGTCGCCCGCCAGTTGCAGCCACGGCACGGTGCTGCGCGGCAAGGTCGCGGCGGCCATGCGCGCCACGATCATGGGCTCGGACAGCAGGTGCTCGGAGGCGGGGGCGTTCATGCCGGCGGACAGATGCACCATGCTCATCGAGTCTTCGACGGTGACGCTTTGTGGCCCGGTGGCTTGCACGTCGATCTCGGTGCGGCCGAGGCAGGGCAGCACCAGCGCCTCGCGCCCGTGGATGACGTGGCTGCGGTTGAACTTGGTGGCCACGTGCACGGTGAGTGCGCACTGCTGCAGGCCACGCCAGGTGGCCGCCGTGTCGGGTGTGGCGGCGGCGAAGTTGCCGCCCATGGCGATGAAGACTTTCACCTGCCCAGCCAGCATGGCCTCGATGGTGCCGACGGTGTCGAGCCCATGCGCACGCGGCGGCTCGAAGCCGAACTCGGCGCCCAGCCGGTCCAGGAAGCCCTCGGGCGGCGCCTCCCAAATGCCCATGGTGCGGTCACCCTGCACATTGCTGTGGCCGCGCACCGGGCAGACGCCCGCGCCGGGTTTGCCGATCTGGCCGCGAAGCAGCAGCAGGTTGACGATCATCTGGATGGTCGCCACCGAGTCGCGGTGCTGGGTGATACCCATGCCCCAGCAGGCGATGGTGGCAGGGCTCTGGGCGTAGAGCTGGGCGATCTCGTCAACCGTCTCGCGCGGCACGCCCGCGGCGGCGAGCAGCGCATCCCAGGGCGTGGCATCGAGTTCGGCCACCAGGCTCTCGAAGCCCGTCGTGTGCTCGGCAATGAAGTCGCGGTCCAGCGCGCCGAGTTCGATCACGCGCTTGCACAGGCACGTCAAAAACGCGAGGTCGCCTCCGACCGGCAACTGCACATAGTGCGAGCTGATGGGCGCCGAGCCGCCGGTGGCCATCTCGACGGCGTTCTGCGGGTCGGCAAAGCGCTCCAGACCCCGCTCGCGCAGCGGGTTGACGCTGACGATGCGCGCGCCGCGCTGCCGCGCCCTGCGCAGCTCGCCCAGCATGCGTGGGTGGTTGGTGCCGGGGTTCTGGCCGAAGACGAAGATCAGGTCGGCCAGCTCGAAGTCGTCCAGCGTGACCGTGCCTTTGCCCACGCCGATGGTCGGGCGCATGGCGCTGCCACTGGGCTCGTGGCACATGTTGGAGCAGTCGGGGAAGTTGTTGGTGCCGAACTGCCGCACGAACAGCTGGTAGAGGAAGGCCGCCTCGTTGCTCGTGCGGCCCGAGGTGTAGAAGGCCGCCTGGTTGGGGCCGGGCAAGGCCTGCAATTCGCGGGCGATCAGCGCAAAGGCCTCATCCCAACTGGTGCGCTGGTAGCGGTCCGAGGCCGGGTCGTAGCGCAGCGGCTCGGTCAGGCGGCCGAGGGCTTCGAGCTCGAAGTCGGACGCGGCCTGCCACTCGGTCAGCGTGCGCGCCGCAATCACCTCGGGCGTGGCACGCCGCGCCGTGGCCTCGGCCGCCACGGCCTTCACGCCGTTCTCGCAGAACTCGAAGGTCGAGCGGTGGTCGCGGTCGGGCCAGGCGCAGCCGGGGCAATCAAAGCCATCCACCTGGTTGGCGTGCAGCATCGTCTTGGCGCCTTTGAGGGCAATGCCTTGCTCGCCCAGGTGCTGGGCCGAGCTCTTGAGCGCAGCCCAGCCGCCGGCCGGGCCTTGGTAGACCGAAATCTTGGAGTCACTCATGGCATCAACCAGGCGGCCAGGCCGCTGAAACTGAGGAAAGACAGCGCCGTCGTGATCATGATGATGCGCGCCACCCGGCCGGTGTTGGCGGCATGGCGCTCCGTCAACAGCGCGACATTGCTCGCACTGGGCAGCGCAGCGGTGAGCGTCAGGGCCGCCAGCGGCGCAGGTGCCACCCCGGCAAGCAGGCCCAGGCCATAGACCAAGGCCGGGTGCAGGGCCAGCTTGGCCAGGGCGATCAACCACTCATCGACTTGTGGCCGCCCACCACCTGCCTGACGGCCTGACACAAAGAGCACCGCCCCGATGGTGAAGAGCGCCACCGGCGACGCGGCCTGCCCGAGCAGATCGATCACCTTGTCCACCGGCCCCGGCAAATGCCAGCCACTGGCGCCCAACGCGGCGCCCAGCGCGATGCCCCAGGGCATGGGGTTGCCGAGCACCGCACGCAGGGCCTGGCCAAAGGCTCGCAGGCCGTTGCCCCCCGGCTCGCCGGCCTGCGAGAGCGCCAGGCACAGCGAGCTGGTCAGGAACAGGTCCACCAGCAAGGTGCAGATCACCGGGCCCATCGCGCCTTGGCCGAGCAGAGCCAGCAACAGCGGGACGCCCATGAAACCCGAGTTGGGGAAGGCGGCTACCAGCGCGCCAAAGGCGGCGTCCTTGCGCCCTACCCCCAGCAGCACGGCCACCCCCCATCCGAGGGCCACCAGGCCGAGCGCGGCCAGCGCATAGACACCGAGCAGGCTGGGGCTGACCAGCTGCTGCAGGGGCGTGTCACGCCCGAAGCGAAACAACATGCAGGGCAGGGCGAAGAAGAGCACAAAGCTGTTCAAGCCCGGGATGGTGCTGGCATGCACGCGCCCACTGCGCGCCGCCAGCCAGCCCGCCAGCACCAGGGCAAAGAAGGGGAAGGTGACGGCCAGCACAGCTTGCATGCCGGCAGTATCCCGGAGCGCCAAGGATTGCGCGTCAACCCTAGATTGAGGGTGGACTGACAGGTGATTACCCGAACCCCGCCGCCTAATATGCGAGCCCATGCGCATGCCCCGCGTCCAACTGCCGCCCCCCGCCCCCGCCATGCCCTTGGCGCGCGGCCAGTCGCTCGGCGTGTGGCGCCTGGGGGCCCCGCTGCCGGACGGCGAAGAAGCCCACGCCGGCCAGTGGTACGACGCCGAACTCGCCAGGTCCCCTGAGCAGCACGCGGCCGTTCTGGTGCTGAACCGAGGCGCTCAGGCGGCCGGCATCATGCTGCGATTTGCTGATCAGGTGTCTGACTTGGCACGGCTGAACCACCCGCACATCGCGGTGCCGTCCGAGAGCGGTATCACCGGCGACGGCCACCCCTACCTCATCGTCGAGGGCGACCACGGCGCCCCGCTGCTGCCCCAGTTGCACGAACTGCTGCTGCGCGAGCGGCTGGAGCTGATGGTGGACCTCTGCGAGGCGCTGCGCGTGGCCCACCAGCACAGCTGGCTGCTGGCCGAGGTGGACCCGGCCATGGTCTGGCGGACGGCGTCCGGCGAGTTGCGGCTGATGGGCCTTGGCCTTGCCCGCATCCCTGACCCCACCGACCCCTTTGACCGGGGCCAGAGCCTCGGCTCCTCGCCCGAGTTCGTGGCCCCCGAATGCCGCGCCGGCGCACCGCCGAGCCTGGCCAGCGAGGTCTATGGCCTCGGGGCCTTGCTGCGCACCCTGGTGTGCGGCTGGGAAGACAGCCCCCGTGGACTCTCCCCACGGCGCGGCAGCGTGGCCGACCTCTGGCCCGATGTGGACGAGGAACACCAGATCCGCCTCGACGCGCTGATCCGCGCGGCAACGGCCTACGACGTCGAGAACCGCCCAGTGGGCGCCGAGGCGGTGGCCGATGAGCTGCGCGCCTGGCTGGGCCAGCGCCGTGCGCCGGTCACGGCGGCCTCACCCAGCAGCCGACGCCCCCGCCGCCAGGGCAATGCCTTGAGCGCCGCGCTGGATTGGTGGCGCGCGCGCGTCGGCTGATGGCCAGCCCCCGCAGTTGCGGGGGCAACTCGTTACATCTGCCGGGGTCTTAGGGAGTGCCTCCATGAGGTGCGCTCGTGACAATTCGGATACCGCAATCCGAAACCGCACCAAGACCATGCGCACCTCCCACGCTTTGTTGCTGGCCCTCCTGGCCGGCGCCGCCCACGCCCAGGCCGCGACCTACACCTTTGACGCCAATGACCAAGGCTGGACCATCTTTGACGGCGGCACGCTGACGCACGTGGCTGCGGGCGGCAACACCGGCGGCTTCCTGCAAGTCGAAGACATCAATGACGGCGACATGCTGCTGGTGGCGCCGGGTGCCGCCCTGGGCAACTGGTCGTCGCTACTCAACGGCACGTTCTCGTTCGACGCCAAGAACCTCAACGGCATTGACTCTAGCTGGCCGGGCTTCGGCCAAGTGGTCATCACGAGCGGCGCCACCAGCGTCAGCTTCGACATGGTGGCGGCCAACAACCCGCCACGCGACGGTCAGTGGCACACCTACAGCGTGCTGCTGAACACCGCCAACTTTGGTGCGGCCCTGCCCACGGTGCTCGCCAACGTGACCGCCTTCACCTTCAAGGTGGAGTCGCACAACGGGTTCGGCCTGAACAACTCCGAACTCAATGGCATCGACAATGTGGCCTTCACTTCTGCCGTGCCCGAGCCTGCGTCCGCAGTCCTGCTCGGCCTTGGGCTGGCCACCGTTGCATGGCGTCGTCGTCGAACCAGCTGAACCCCTTTGATTCCGCAGCCGGGCTGTTGCCTCGGCTGCATGAGCTCCGCCCCCGACTGCCGCAATGGCCCTCGGGGGCGATTGCTTTGATGGCCGCCCTGCTGTGCGGTGCGGTCGGCCTGGAGCTGGCCTGGCACTACCCGCTATCGGGGCCGGTGGCCGTGGCGCTGTGGCTGGCCGTGGCCCTGATGTCGGCCGTGGCCTGGGTGCAGACACCGCTCATCGTGCTGGCGCCGCTGGCGGTGTGCGGCCTGGCACCGCTGACGGGCTGGATCACCTTCGAGGAGATGGACCTGCTGGTGACGGCCGTGGTCAGCGGCGGCAACCTCGGTTTTGCCTTTGGGCTGGGGCCCCGCGAGCGGGCGCCTGCCTGGCGCCAAGGGCTGGCCTACCCGGCGGCCACCTCAGCCCTGATCGTGCTGCTTGCTGCCAGTGCGCTACACGGCCTCTGGCGCGGCGTGCAGGACGCGGGCGGCTGGCAGTTCGGTTGGTTCCAGGGCTATCACGAGCCCATGAACGCGGTGCGCAACAGCAAGGCCATCTTCCTGGCGCTGCTGCTGCTGCCGCTGTGGGTGGAAGCCGCGCGCATGCAGCCGCGCCGCTTCACCCGTGCGCTGCGGGGCGGCTTGGTGCTGGCCCTGGTGGCCGCAGCGCTGGCCGCACTCTGGGAGCGTGCGGCCTACACCGCCTTGCTGGACTTCTCCAGCGACTACCGCACCACGGGTTCGTTTTGGGAGATGCATGTGGGCGGCGCCGCGCTGGACGGCTTCCTGGTGATGACCTTGCCCTTTGCCGTGCTGACCCTGCTGCGCACGCGCTCGCCGGCCTACTTTGTGGGCATGCTGGGCGTGGTGCTGCTGGCGGCCTATGCCTGCCTGACGACCTTCTCGCGTGGCGTCTACCTGGCGCTGCCACTGGCCCTGGCGCCCATGCTGCTGCTGGCGGATGCGCAGCGCCGCCGCAGCCATGCGGTGGACCCCGAAAGCACGCAGGCAGGTGCCGGCACCGTCGTGCTGCCGCTGCCGCGCCTGGCCAAGCTCGGTGCGCTGGCGATGGCGGCCGCGTTCGCGCTGGCGGCGGTGCTGGTCTTCACGGGCGGCGGTTACCGGGGCCTGATCGCCCTGCTCGGCGTGATGCTGGTGCTGCTGAGCATGCCGGCCAGCCTGTGGCTGCCGGGGGTGGGCCTGCGTGTCACTGCGTTGATGCTGGGCGCCCTGCTGGGCGCGCTGGCGGGCGGAGCCAGCTGGGCGCTGTCGATGGCGGTGCCCAAGGCGGCGTATGTCAATTACGCGGTGGCGCTCGTGGTGTGTGGCCTGCTGCGCTGGCGCGACAAGCCGGGTCTGGCCCAGCCCTTTTACGTCACCGCCGTCTGCGCGGCCTGGTTCTGGTTGCTGGCCAGCATGGTGATCGTGGCCGATTACTGGGGAGGCACGCCAGCGCGTTGGACCTCCGTTGCCGCCCTGCTGGCGCTGGGCGGCCTGTGGTCGGTGCAGTTGATCGACGACCGCTTCTGGCCGCTGCGCAGCACGGGCTACCGGGGCCTGCGCCAGCGCGCCTTGCTGGTGGCCGGCCTGGTGCTGGTCATGGCCGTGGTCGCCCTGCTCGGCGGCGGCGCCTACCTGCGCGACCGCGCCGCCACCTGGAAGGAAGACGGCAAGCTGCGCATCGCCCATTGGCAGGCGGGACTTCGGCTGATGCACGGCCCCGAGCAATGGCTGCTGGGCAAGGGTGCCGGACGTTTCGTGGCCTCGCATTTCTACGAAGGCCCCATCCAGAGCCATATCGGCGACTACCGCTTGCGCACCGAAGGCGACGAGTCCTTCCTCGCGCTCACCGGCGGCAAGCATTCACTCGGCTATGGCGAAATGTTCCGCATCACCCAGCGCATCGAGGCGCCCAGCACACCCACCATGCGCGTGCGCGTGCTGGCCCGATCAGGCGTCGAGAGCGACCTGCGCTTCGAGGTCTGCGAGCGCCACCTGATCTACATCGGCAACTGCTCAGACCGGGGCGTGCACGTCAAGCCCGTCATGCCCTCCGAGGGCGGCGAGCCCGTGGCGGTGTGGCAGCCCTATGAGCTGGAGCTGAAGACACCCAGCGACCTCGGCGGCAGCGGCCTGCTGAGCCGCGCCGTCACCTTCTCGATGGCGGTGGGCACACCGGGCGTGCGCATCGACATCGCCCGCGTCGCGCTGCTGGACGGCACGGGGCGCCCACTGCTCGTCAATGGCGACTTCAACCGCGAGATGGCGCACTGGTTCTTCTCCAGCGACAAGCACCACCTGCCCTGGCACTTCAAGAACGCCGCCCTGCATGTGCTGTTCGAGCAAGGCCTCGTTGGCCTGGCCCTGCTGGGCACAGCCTATGTGCTGGTGCTGGTGCGGCTCTCGGTGGGCCGTGGGCGCGACCACCCGCTGGCGCCGGCCTTTGTTGCAGCCCTGATCGGCTTTGCCGTGGTGGGCGCCTTTGACAGCCTGATCGACGCCTCGCGCATCGGCTTCCTGTTCTTCCTGCTGGTGCTGCTGGGCCTGGGCCTGCGCGCGATGCCAGGAGAGGGTCTGCCCCGCGCGGCGTAGTGGCAACGCTGAACAAGTCCCTCGCAGCACGCGCATCCTCGACTTCGGGCGGTCTGCGTTGTTGCAAATGCTCGCGATACCGCCGGGTATCGCTGTGCTTTGCGCCTAGCAGCCCATCCCGAATCGAGGCGCGCGCCTCTGCGGGGACTTATTCAGCGTCGCCATAGACAATCCGGCGCATGCTCGCCTACCGACACGCCTTCCACGCCGGCAACCACGCCGACGTGCTCAAGCACCTCGTGCTCACGCGCGTGCTGCGCTACATGGCCACGAAGGACAAGCCCTTCACCCTGATCGACACCCACGCCGGCGCGGGCGGCTACTCCATCGAGGGCCGCTACGCGCAGAAAAACGGCGAGTACGGCAGTGGCATTGGTCGCCTCTACGACGCCACCGACCTGCCCGCGCCGCTGCAAGACTACGTGGACCAGGTGCGCGCCTTCAACCCCGACGGCCAGCTGCGCCAGTACCCCGGCTCGCCCGGCCTGGCCACGCTGCTGTTGCGCGAGACGGACCGGCTGCGGGCCTACGAGCTGCACCCCACCGACCACCGCATCCTCGAATCCTTTCTGGCTGACCGCCCGCACACCCAGGTCAGCGACCGCGATGGCTTCGACTCCCTCAAGGCCGAGCTGCCCCCGCCTGGGCGCCGCGCCGCGCTCCTGATCGACCCTCCCTACGAGATCAAGACCGACTACGCGCGCGTGCTGGCCGCCCTGCGCGAGGCCCTGCAGCGCTTTGCCGACACGGTGATCATGATCTGGTACCCGCAGCTGCAATTGCTGGAGTCCAGCCAGCTGGTGCAGCGCCTCAAGGCCAGCGCCGACACCGCTGCCAAGAAGGGCTGGCTGCACGTGCGACTCACCGTGACGCAGGCTGACGAGCGCGGCTTCGGCATGCTCGGCAGCGGCATGTTCGTCGTCAACCCGCCCTACACCTTGCACGACGAACTGGCCGAATGCCTGCCCTGGCTGGTGGAGCACCTGGGCCAGTACGACGGCGCCAACTTCGTTCTCGAACAACGCGCCGCCTGATTCGCCATGCCACCCGCTATCGGCAACTTCAGCCCCGCCGCCGTCGCGCGCTGCCTGCCCTTCGCGCTCTTCATGGGCCTGCTCGCGGTGCGGGGCTACCTGCCCGACGCCGGGCTCGCGCAATGGGGCGTTGATCGACGCTGGCTCTACGGCCTGCAGGTGCTGCCTTCGGCGCTGCTGCTGTGGCTGTGGCGGCGCGAGTTCGGTGAACTGGCGCGCCAGAACTGGCCAGCGGCGCGCGAGCTGCTCCAATCGGTCGGCGTTGGCATCGCGCTGTTCCTGATCTGGATCCAGCTCGACGCACCTTGGATGCAGCTGGAACCCGCAGCGGCTGGCTTTGTGCCGGTGAGCCCCGATGGCGCCCTGGAGTGGCCGCTGATCGCCTTGCGGCTCTTTGGCGCGGTGCTGGTCGTGCCGCTGATGGAAGAGCTGTTCTGGCGCAGCTTCCTGATGCGCTGGATCGAGCATCCGCAGTTCGAACGCGTCGACCCGGCACGCATCGGCCTGCGGGCCATCGTGCTGTCGACCTTCGTGTTCGTGCTCGCCCACACCTTGTGGCTGGCTGCGGCCATCGCCGGCCTGGCCTTTGCCTGGCTGTACCGGCGCGAAGGCCGATTGGCCTCGGCCGTGGTGGCGCATGCTGTCACCAACCTGCTGCTCGGGCTGTGGGTGGTCAAGACGGGCCAGTGGGCGTTCTGGTGACGCGCTGCAGGTCTTTGAACGCCTCAAACAGCCAGGACCGCATGCCCATCACCAACGAGTAGCTGCGCTTCTCGTGCAAGGGCAGGCGCTGGTCCAGCAGGTGCTGGCGCGCAAAGTCCTCGGCCACGCGGCGCAGGCGCTCGTTCAGGTCGCGCGCGGCGGCCGTCGAGAGCTGGCCGTGCACCAGCATCAGCAGCTCGCCCTCGCCGTCAAAGCCCGCATCGAAGAAGTCCTGCACCACCCGTTCGCGAAAGAACTGCATCACCGGCCCGCGCGGCCGCCAGCGGAAGGTCTTGGCCACGCGCAGCTTGTAGCGGTTCAGCGGCCGCAGCTCGATGATGCCGAGCCGGTCCAGCTGCGCCAGATGCTTCACCACCTCGGCTTCGGTCAGCCGGTAGGCCGCCAGCATCTGCTCCACCGTCCACTGGCTCAGGCAGCAGATGGCCACCAGCAGCAGCCGCGTGTCGGCCACCACGGCGCGCTCCTGCGCGAGCGTCAGTTCGCGCTGCGCCGGCTGCTCGGTTGCAAGGCGCGCCGCCAGGTCGGCAAAGTCGCAGTGCAGCACACGGCAGATCTCGTCCACGCGCGAGAGCGGCATCTCGCCGCCCGCCGCAAACATGCGCTTTACGCTGGACTCTGAGAGGCCCAGCGCCTGAGCCAGCTCCGCATAGCTGAGGCCGCGCGACTTCAATTCGGACTTGAGCAGGGCGATGAGGGAATGCGTCGTCGTCATGAGGGCCTGTTGACACTACGGCATGGGCCCTGCACGGTAGCGCAGGACGGCACCGGCGGTGGCGATAGGCGATGCCACGCGTTTGCCGCCTTGCCAGACGGCGTAGCGCGCGCAGCATGCACAGCCGTGTCTCACTGCTGAACGCCACATGCCACGCCAGGTTCTGTCTGCCCTCGTGCTTTCATTGGTTTTCGCTGGCTCATCGAGCCACGCCCAGTCCGAGCTCTCCGCCGCCAGCGCGCTCTCGGGCCTGCCGATCGCCGTCTCCGCTGTCGGGGGCCTCGCGGTCTCCAGCCTGGTGGCCGGCATGACGCTGGTCGTCGTGGGTGTCGAGACCGTGGCGGGCAGCACCGTCTGGGTGCTGGAGCGCGCCAGCGACGGCGCACGCGTGAGCCTCACCTTCACGGGCAAGGTCGTCGGCAGCGCCTCCACCGCTGTGGGCACGGTGGTGACGGTGTCGGCCGTGGGCGCGGGCACCGTGCTGTCCGCCGCCGGCCGGGCCATCGCCTTCGTGCCCAATGAGATCGGCAAGGCCCTGTTGCATCACGAGACGCTGAGCCGATGAGGCGCGTCCTCGCGGCGGCCCTGCTGGCTGCCACTCTCACGGCCCACGCCGGCCGACCCTGCGAAGAGGCCCCGCAAAGCACCGCCCAGGTCGAGCAGGGGCTGGAGCTGGCGCTGCGCACCGCCCAGGCGCTTGACGCCAGCGGCGCCCGCGTCGTGCTGCTGGCGCGCGCGGGGCAAGACCTCAGCCGCTACGGCCTGCAGTGGTCGCATTTCGGCCTGGTCTACCGCGATGAGGCCGCCGGCGCCTGGCGCGTGCTGCACAAGCTCAACGACTGCGGCACCGCCAACGCCGCCATCTACCGCCAGGGCCTGGGCGAGTTCTTTCTGGACCGGCCCCACCGCTACGAGGCCGCCTTCGTGGTGCCCGAGCCGGCGCTGCAGCAGCAACTGCTCGCAGCTTTGGCCCAGCCGACGACCACCCTGGCCCTGCACGAGCCTCGCTACAGCATGGTGGCCTACGCCTGGGGCCAGACCTACCAGCGGAGCAATCAATGGGCGTTGGAGACCTTGGCCTTGGCCGCCGCGCCGCAGCCGGTGCCTGACCGCCGCGCCGCCCAGGCCTGGCTGCGCGCTCAGGGCTACCGCCCCAGCGACCTGCACCTCAGCACCGCCACGCGCCTGGGCGCGCGGCTCACGCGCGCCAACATCGCCTTCGACGACCACCCAACGGCCCGGCGCTTTGCCGGCCACATCGAGACCGTCACCGCCGACTCGGTGTTCGACTGGCTGACCCGCAGCGGCCGCGCGAGAGCGCCAGTGCGCGTGCCATCGCCGTCCCCGCCCAGCCCGGCGGCCATGCAGAATCCCGCCACGCCGACCGCGCCCCCACCATGAGCCACTCCGCCAACCAGTTCAGCCTGCTCAGCCAGCGCCGCTTTGCGCCCTTCTTCTGGACGCAGTTCCTCGGCGCGGGCAATGACAACCTGTTCAAGTTCGCCTTCACGGTGCTGGTGACCTACCACTTGCAGCTGGCCTGGCTGCCGCCCAGCCTCGCGGGGCTGGCGATCGGCGCGCTCTTCATCCTGCCCTTCGTGCTGTTCTCGGCCACAGCCGGGCAGTTGGCCGACAAGTACGACAAAGCCCGCGTGATGCAGCTCGTCAAGTCGCTGGAGGTCGGCATCATGGCGCTGGCGGCCTGGGGCTTCATGCAGTCGCACGTGCCCGCGCTACTGGCCTGCGTGTTCCTGATGGGCCTGCACTCCACACTGTTCGGCCCCGTCAAGTACGCCTACCTGCCCCAGCACCTGGGCGAGCACGAGCTCACCGGCGGCAATGGCATGGTCGAGATGGGCACCTTCGTCGCCATCCTGCTCGGCAACCTGGCCGGCGGCCTCTTGATCGCCCTGCCCCAGGTCGGCCCGCAGGCGGTGGCGATGTCGGCCTTTGGCCTCGCGGTGCTGGGCCGGCTCACGGCGCAGGCGATTCCCGCCAGCCCGTCCACCGACCCGGCCTTGAGGATCAACTGGAACCCAGTCACCGAGACCTGGGCCAACCTGAAGCTCGCGCACCGGCAGATCGCCGTGTTCCGCTCGCTGCTCGGCATCTCGTGGATGTGGTTCTTCGGCGCCGTCTTCCTCGCCAACTTCCCGGCCTTTGCCAAGGAGGTGCTGCACGGTGACGAGCACGTGGCCTCGGTGCTGCTGATGACCTTCTCCATCGGCATCGGCATCGGCTCGCTGCTGTGCGAGAAGCTCTCGCGCCGCCACGTCGATATCGGCCTGGTGCCGCTGGGCGCCATCGGCATGAGCGTCTTCGCCATTGACCTCTACTTCGCCTCACGCTCGCTGCCGCCGGCTGAGTCGCTCTCCGTCAGCGCCTTCCTGGCCGAGGCGCGGCACTGGCGCGTGCTGGCCGACCTGGCCCTGCTCGCGCTCTTCGCCGGCATCTACAGCGTGCCCATGTACGCGCTCATCCAGCTGCGCGCCAAACCCAGCCACCGCGCCCGCATCATTGCCGCCAACAACATCCTCAACGCGCTGTTCATGATCGCCAGCTCGCTGCTGGCCGGCGCCCTGCTCTCGGCGGGTTGCAGCATCCCCGAGCTCTTCCTCGTGCTCGGCATCGCCAACGCCGTGGTGGCGGGCTACATCTTCTTCATCGTCCCCGAGTACCTGCTGCGTTTCTTCGCCTTCGTGCTCACGCACTGGGTCTACCGATTCAAGGTGCGTGGCGACGAACACATCCCCACGCGAGGCGCGGCCCTGCTGGTCTGCAACCACGTCAGCTATGTGGACGCCGTGCTGCTGATGGCCGCCAGCCCCCGGCCCATCCGCTTCATCATGGACCACCGCATCTTTGCCACACCCGTGCTCGGCTGGTTCTTCCGCCTCGTCAAGGCCATCCCCGTCGCGCCGCGCAGCGAAGACCCCGCCGCCTACGCCGCTGCCTTTGCCGCTGCGCGCCAGGTCCTGATGGACGGCGAGCTGCTGCTGATCTTCCCCGAGGGCGGCCTCACCCGTGACGGCGCGCTCAAGCCCTTCAAGCCCGGCGTCATGAAGATCCTCGCCGACCTGCCGCCCGAGCAGCGCTCCAGCTTGCAGGTCATTCCCTGCGCGCTGCACAACTTGTGGGGCAGCTTTTTCTCGCACGCGAGTGGCAAGGGAGCGATGACCGAGCCTTTTCGGCGCGGGGTGTTCAATGAGGTGGGGCTGAGCGTCGGCGAGCCGCTGCCTGCGGACGCTGTCTCGCCCGAGTTGCTGCAGGCGCGCGTGGCCGCCGAGCTTGAACGGGGGATGGACTGATGGGCCGCTGGATCCTGATCGTGCTGCTGGGCGTCGCCACGCTCGGCTTTGGCGCCGCCAGCCTGTGCGGCGGCTTTTTCACCCTCGCTTCGCTGCCCGAAGTGCTGAGCGGCAAGAACGGCTACGCCGGCGCAGCGCTCGTGATCGGTGGGCCCAGCCTGCTGATCGGCGGCGGCCTGTGCTGGCTGTCCGTTCGCTTGTTGCAACGCGTGTGGCGCAGCGCGCCGTCGCCAGTGCCCAAGACCACGGAGACCACGGAGCCCCATGATGAGCCCACGCCCTGAGTCAACGCCTCCGCGTCTGCACGGCGCCGCCCGTGCGCTGCTCATCGTCGTGCTGCTGGTGATGCTGCTCGGTTTTGGCTCTTTGAGCTTCTGCGGCGGGTTCATCTCCCTGTCCTTGCTGGCCGAGAGCCGGCGGCCCAGTGCCGAATGGATGTTCCTGCTGATCTCCCTCCCGGGATTGCTGGTGTGCGGCTGGGCAGCGCTGAAGGTGTTGCGGCGTTTGCTCGGCTTGATCTTCCAGCGCTCGTGATCGCCGACCTCGCCACCGCCGGCTGGGTGCACAGCGCCTTCGAGTGGGCCGGCATGGGGCTTGGCGCCTGGTTGTGGCGGCGGCAGTTGCCACGTGCGGCAGGCCCAATGTCGCCGGACAACTTCGCCGTCCTCGTCGGCCTGCTACTCGGCGCCGGCCTCGGCAACAAGCTGGTTTTTCTGATCGAGCGGCCCGATGTGTTGATGGCCATGCTTCAAGGCCAGCCACTGTGGCCGGGGCAGAGCATCGTGGGCGGTCTGCTTGGCGGGCTCATCGGCGTCGAGATGGCCAAGAAGCTCTCCCAGCAGACGCGCAGCACGGGCGATGCAATGGTGTGGCCCCTGGTGCTGGGCATCAGCATCGGCCGCGTGGGTTGCTTCATCGCCGGCTTGCATGACGACACCTACGGCGTTGCGACCACGTTGCCTTGGGGCGTGGACTTTGGCGATGGCATCCCGCGCCACCCGACTCAGCTCTACGAGATCGGCGTGCTCATGCTGCTCGGCACGGCGTTGCATCACCTGCGCGCCCGCCTCGCCACGACACCCGGCCTCGCCTTCAAGCTCTTCCTCTCCAGCTACCTGGGCTGGCGGTTCGTCGTCGAGTTCCTGAAGCCCGTGCCGGTGGCCTACCCGCTCGGGCTCTCGGGCATTCAGTGGACCTGCTTGTTCGCTCTGCTGCTCTATCTGCCTTTCGTATGGCGCGACGCGCGCCCGACCTTGGTCCAAGCATGACCCGCAAAGTCCGCCCCTACCTCTTCTACGACACCACGCAGTCCGTCTGCACGACCTGCCTGCACCCCGTCGAGGCCAAGATCCTGGTCAAGGACGGCAAGGTCTACATGGACAAGTGGTGCCCCGCGCACGGCACCGAGCGCGTGCTGGTGAGCGATGACGCCGACTACTACCGCCTGTGCCGCGAGGTCTACGTCAAGCCGCCCGAGATGCCGGCGCGCTTTGCCACGCCGATGCAGTACGGCTGCCCCTATGACTGCGGCCTGTGCCCCGACCACATGCAGCACAGCTGCCTGTCCATCGTCGAGATCAGCGACCACTGCAATCTGCGCTGCCCCACCTGCTATGCGGGCTCCGGCCCCGAGCGCACCACGCACCGCAGCTTTGAAGACGTCATCGCCATGCTCGACACCGTCGTCGCCAGCGAGGGCGAGGCCGACGTGGTGCAAATCTCGGGCGGCGAGCCTACGTTGCACCCCCAGTTCTTCGAGATCCTCGACGCCGCACGCGCCCGGCCCATCAAGCACCTGATGGTCAACACCAACGGCTTGCGCATCGCCCAAGACGCAGCCTTTGCCGAACGCCTCGCCAGCTACGCGCCGGGCATCGAGGTCTATCTGCAGTTCGACTCGCTGCGCCGCGAGGCGCTGATGGACCTGCGCGGTGCCGACCTGCGCGGCCCGCATGACGCCGCGCTCAAGCGCCTCAACGAGCTCGGCGTCTCGACCACGCTCGTGATGACCGTCAAGCGCGGCGTCAATGACGACGAGGTCGGCGACATCATTCGCCACGGCGAGTCCTATGCCTGCGTGCGCGGCGTGACCCTGCAACCCATCCAAGACGCCGGCCGCGTCGAAGGCTACGACCCGGCGCGCCACCGCCTCACCGTCAGCGAACTGCGGCGCAGGATCGCGGAGCAGAGCGGCAGCTTCACCCTGCAAGACGTGCTGCCCGTGCCCTGCAACCCCGACACGCTCGCGATGGCCTATGCGCTGCGCAAACCCGAGGGCGGCCTGGCCCCGCTCACCCGCTTTGTCGACCCCGAAACCCTGCTGGCCGGCGACCGTAGCACCATCAGCTATGAGCGAGAAATTGGGCGCGACCTCGACCTGCGCAGCCAGCTCTTCAAGCTCTTCTCAACCAACCACTCGCCCGAGAGCGGCGCCAACTGCCTGTCCGAGCTGCTCTGCTGCCTGCCGCGCATCGACGCCCCAAGCCTCAGCTACCGCGACGTCTTCCGCGTCCTCATCGTCCAGTTCATGGACGCCCAATCCCTCGACATCCGCGCGCTCAAGAAAAGCTGCGTCCACATGGCGCAGGCCGATGGCCGGATGATCCCGTTCGAGGCCTACAACCTGTTCTATCGAGATGAGAAGGCGGTGCAGCTCAAGAGGATCCGGGAGGGGCTGGAATCCGCACGGCAACGCCGCAGCAGCATCCCAATCAGCGCAAGCACTTAGCTGGATGCATTCACAGTCATTGATAATCGCCGGCGACCCACTCAGGAGGTGCGCCGATGACCCTGCAATCTGTTGAACTGTTCGCCGGCGCAGGCGGGCTGGCCATGGGTGTCGCCATGGCGGGTTTTCAGAGCCGGGGCATCGTCGAATGGGACCGTTGGGCATGCGATACCGTGCGGCAGAATAAGGAACGCGGACATCCACTCGTCGAGTCCTGGCCTGTGCACGAAGGCGATGTGCGTCAGTGGATTCGCAACTTCGCCGGCAGCGGCCTGGCCACGGGCGTGGATCTGGTGGCCGGCGGGCCGCCCTGCCAGCCCTTCTCCATGGGCGGCAAGCATCGCGCTTTCAATGACCACCGCGACATGTTCCCGGCCGCTGTCGAAGTCGTCCGCACGCTGCGTCCGCGCGCCTTCGTTTTCGAGAACGTCAAGGGCCTGACGCGCGCGTCCTTCCACACCTACTTCCAGTACATCCAGCTTCAGCTTGAATGGCCCGAAATCGTGCGCCGCGTCGACGAAAGCTGGAACGATCATCTGGCCCGTTTGCAATCGCACAAGACCAAGGCGCGCCGGGGCGCGGTGGGGCTTCAGTACCGCGTCGTCACCACGCTCGTCAATGCCGCCAACTTCGGCGTGCCTCAGCGCCGCGAGCGGGTGTTCATGGTCGGCTTTCGCAGTGATGTCGATGCGCAGTGGTCCTTCCCGCGCGAGACCCATTCCCTCGACGCGCTGTTGCACGATCAATGGGTCAGCGGTGACTATTGGGAGCAGCATCGCGTGGCCAAGCGCCACCGCCCTGAGATGCCCGCGAATCACACCGGCCTGATCGCGCGTCTGCGCGGCCTGGGGCTGCCCCCGATGCACCAACCCTGGCAGACCGTTCGCGACGCGCTGATCGGCCTGCCAGAGCCGCGCGAAACCGAGCACCCACGCATCCTCAACCACCGTCTGCAAGCCGGTGCCCGCAGCTACCCGGGCCACACCGGCAGCCCGCTCGACTTGCCGGCCAAGACCCTCAAGGCCGGCGACCACGGTGTGCCGGGCGGCGAAAACATGCTGGTGCGGCCGGATGGGTCCATCCGCTACTTCACGGTCCGCGAGTCGGCGCGCTTGCAGAACTTCCCCGACGGCTACGAGCTGCACGGCTCTTGGTCCGAGGCCATGCGCCAGCTCGGCAATGCCGTGCCCGTGCGCCTGGGCCAAGTCGTGGCCTCCAGCGTGGCAGAGCATCTGCTGCGCGACGACGAGCGCCGGGCCGTAGCTGCGCTCAAAACGGATCGCGATCACGTGGCGCGCGTGGCTGCATGAGCGCGCCGGGCCGCTCGCAAGCGCGAATCCCGAAGCGCACAGCGCGGAGGGGCGTCCAATGAGCAAGCCACGTCAACCGGAAGCCGTGATAACAACGCCGCGCCCGTACAACCCGCTCGACACAGAGAACCTGGGGCGTAGCGTGGCGGAGGCCCTGCTAGGCCGAAAGCCCACCGCACTCCAGAATCTGCCCAGCTTCGAGGGCGCCGGCCTCTACGCGCTGTACTACCAAGGCGGCCACCCGGTCTACGACCGCCTTGCCGCGCTCAATCGCAGCGCGGACCCACAGGCTCCCATCTATGTCGGCAAGGCTGTCCCCGAAGGTGCGCGCAAAGGTGGCGTCGGCACCCGCAAGGCGAGCAACACGGCACTCTTCAAACGCCTCACCGAACACGCCGAGAGCATCCGCGTCACGCGGGATCTGAACCTCGCCGACTTCAGCTGCCGCTTCCTGGTCGTCGAAGACATCTGGATTCCGCTTGGTGAGTCTCTGCTCATTGCCAAGTTCAGCCCTGTGTGGAACCAGATCGTCGAAGGCTTTGGCAATCACGATCCCGGAAGCGGCCGACACAACGGCAAGCGCCCGCGCTGGGACGTGCTGCACCCAGGGCGGTCCTGGGCCGAGAAGTGCCAGCCTCGCCCGGAAACTGCCGAGCAAATCGGCAGTGAGGTCAGCGCCCACCTGCGGGCCTTCTTGCCGATCAGCAAGCCGCACTACTTTGTAGAGCAGCCGCAAGCCAGCTATCGCGTCGAGCCCAAGGCCTGAGGGCCATTGGCTGTGCGCTGCGCATCGATCAGCCGCGCGACGTAAACCCCATCCCCTTGCGCTCCCGCACCCCCGGCTTGGCCCGGTGCTCGACTTCGAGCTGAGACAGGAACTCGTCGGGTTGAAGGGCGTCGCCGAGGATCTCGACCTGTTGGCGGACGGCGGC
>CALMQC010000612.1 GCA_937871895.1 uncultured Roseateles sp.
GGCGCAAGCGCTGCGCCGGGCCCAGGCAGAGCTGCCAGTCAGCGGTTTCGCTCAGCGTCTGCCGGCCATCGCAGATCAGCCGCACCTGGAACTCGTCCTCGGACTCGACCGGGTCGTTCGCGGCCGAGATCAGGTCACCGGGCTCGACCTCGGCGTCGCCTTCGAGATCGAGGGTCACGACATCGCCGCACAGGGGCATGGAGTTGCCCACACCAATCACCGCCCGCACCACCAGCACCTGGCCCGAAGGCAGCAGGCGCACGCGCTCGCCTGGCGCCACCGAGCCCTGCAGCAGCTCACCCCGCACGGCCAGGCCCGCACCCGGCAGCACGGCCTGGACCTGCAGACGCAAGGGGCCGCTGAGGAAGGCGGCCCGCAGACCCGTCATCTGCAGCAGCGTGCGCCCGAGTTGCTGGGCGCAGGCCTCCATCTCACCCACCCACACGGTATGCACATGGTCCAGGCCCAGCGCGGCAGCCTGGGTCTGGATGTGGGCGCCCATCTTGCGGGCCACGTCCTCGCTCAGGTCGAGCAAGAAAGCCAACGGCTCATTGCCCAGCAGGGCCGCTGCTTGCAGCACGCCCATCAAGGCGGTGTAGCCGGCGCTCGGTTCATCCACCAGCACGAGCAATTGCGCCGATCGGCGCCGGCCTTCCAGCAACGAGAGCGCGGGCGAGCGCGCCTCGCCCAACTGCCAACGCCAGCGCCCCAGCGGGCTGTTGGCCAGCAGCTCGAACACGCCCTGCACGCGCCAGCTCGGGCCCGCACCGCCGAGGTCATGCACCCACAGCTGGCCGGGCGGCTGCTCTTCGGCCGCTTCGCGCTGGAGCCACGACATCAATGTGCCCACCCCGCGAGACTGCATCTTTTCCATCGCGCTTGCTCCCTGCCCACCGCCTGGGCGACACCCGTTGGGCGGGGCCTGGCGGCTTCGCTGTTTTGCGATTGCTATCGCCAACAAAGTTAGCGGATGCGAAGGCCTCTCGGCACTGCGGCAGGCCCTAGCTGGTAAGGCTGCTAGGTCGGGCGTGTTCTGTCACATCGGCGCGGGCTTGGCGCCCCAAAATCGTCAGCGCCGGTCCTCGGGTTTCAGCGACATCGAGGCGGCGGTATGGCTCAGTTGCAAGCCTTGATCAGGGGAGACAAGACGTGGACATCACGCCCACTTTGCTGGCGGCCGTCGAGGCCATTTGTCGCCGCGCCGGCGACGCGATTCTTGAGGTCTACGGCAGCGACTTCGAGGTCAAGGGCAAGGCCGATGCCTCGCCCGTCACGGCCGCCGACGAGCGCGCCGAAGCCCTGATCACGCCCGCCCTGGCAGCCCTCACGCCCGGCATCCCCATCGTGGCCGAAGAGGCCGTGGCGGGCGGTGCCCTGCCCGACGTATCGGGCGGCCGCTTCTGGTTGGTGGACCCACTGGACGGCACCAAGGAATTCATCTCGCGCAATGGCGAGTTCACCGTCAACATCGCCCTCGTCGAGCAAGGCGTGCCGGTGCTGGGCGTGGTGCTGGCGCCGGCGCTCGGGCGGCTCTATACCGGCGCACGCGGCCTGGGTGCCTGGGTCGAAGACGAGCACGGCCGCCGTGCCATCCACTGCCGCGCGGTGCCAGAGGCGGGCCTGGCCGTGGTGGCCAGCCGCTCGCATGGCGATGCGGCGGCGCTCGACGCCTTCCTGGCCGGCCGCAAGGTGGCGCAGCTGGTCAGCGCGGGCTCGTCGCTCAAGCTGTGCCTCGTGGCCGCCGGCCAGGCTGACCTCTACCCGCGCCTCGGCCGCACCATGGAATGGGACATCGCCGCCGGCGACGCCGTGCTTCGCGCGGCCGGTGGCCTGGTGCGCTGCGTGAGCAGCCACGAGCCGCTGCGCTACGGCAAGCCCGGGCTCGACAACCCGCATTTCTACGCGGCGGCCTGAGCGCCGTCGCCCCCGCCCTCACTGCATTCAAGGAGCACCCCATGAAGATCTTCATGATCGGCACCCAACGTTCGGGTTCCAACCTCTTGCGCCTGATGGTCAACCAGGCGCCCGACATCGCGGCCCCGCACCCGCCCCACATCCTGGAGCGCTTCGCGCCGCTGCTGCCGATCTATGGCGACCTGAGCGTGGAGGGCAATTTCTGCCGCCTGCTGGACGACGTGGTCCACATGGTCGAGGTGAACCCCGTGCCCTGGGGCGTCAGCTTTGACCGCGCCGACATCCGCCGCCGCTGCCGCGACAACAGCCTGGTGGCGATCTTCGGCTCGGTCATGGACCGCATGGCCGAGGCCCAGGGCAAGCCCGACTGGATGTGCAAGTCGCTCGCCAATGTGCACTTCCTGCCCGAGATCGAGCGCTACTTCGGCAGCGAGGCGCGCTACCTCTACCTGTACCGCGACGGGCGCGACGTCTGCCTGTCCTTCATGAAGGCCGTGGTCGGCGAGAAGACCGCCTTCCACATCGGCCGGCAATGGAACGTCGAGCAACAGCTCGCCCTCAAGTGTGGTGAGCGCGTGCCCGGTGCGCAGTACTTCTCGCTGTCCTACGAGACCCTGACCGGCAACCCCGAGCCTGCGCTGCGCAAGCTCTGCGAGTGGCTGGGCATCGCGTTCCGCGCCGAGATGCTCGACTTCCACAACTCCGACGAAGCCGGGCGCACCGCCTCGTCCGGCAAGATGTGGGAGAACGTGCGCAAGCCCGTGATGGCGGACAACAGCCGCAAGTGGCTCAAGGGCATGACGCAGGACCAGATCATCGACTTCGAGTCGGTGGCCGGCGAGTCCCTGACCGCGCTGGGCTACCCGCTGGAGTTCGTGGGCAAGACCTGCCCCGCGCGCAGCTACGACGCCGCGGCCGTGGCCGCGCTCGACGCGGAGAACAAGCGCCTCAAGGGCGCCGCGCGCGAAGAGCTCTCGCCCGAGGACGCCGCTGCCCGCAAGCCGCAGGAAGACCTGCTGGCCCGCATCCGCAGCCGCACGGCCCAACCGGCCTGACCCCAGCCCCAGCCGACGCAGGCCCGCCATGTCCAGCAGCTCCGCCCCCACGACCCCGTCCACCGAGGCGCCCGACGCCGTCCCCTACAGCCCGCTGCGGCTGCTGGCGGATTGCATCGTGCTCGGGCTCACCGCCTGGGGCGGCTTCATGGCCCTGCTCGCGCAGGCGCAGCAGCGCTTTGTGCGCCAGCGCGGCTGGGTGGCCGAGAAGGACTTTCTTGACCTCATGGCCCTCGTGACCATGCTGCCGGGCCCGCAGGCCGTCAATGCGCTGGCCGTGATGGGTCACCGCCTCGGCGGCTGGGTGGGCTTTGCGGCGGCCTTGGTCGGCATCGTGCTGCCCAGCTTCTTCATCATCCTGGCGCTGTGGTGGGGCTATGCGGCGCTGGCCGGCCACCCGCAGCTGCAGCGCGCGCTGATGGTGGGCGTGCTGCCGCCGCTGGCCATGATCCTGGCGCAGACGGCCTGGAACCAGTCCAAAAAGGCCACGCCGCAGCCGCGTGACAAGGCGCTGGCTGTGGCCGCCGCCGTTGCGCTGCTGGTGCTGCCCTTCTGGTCGGCGCCCATCCTGGTGCTGGCCAGTGGCGGCGTGATCGCGCGGCTCTTCTGGCCCGCCCCGCCGGCCGCGCCCGCACCCACCAGCCCCGCCATGGGCCCGGCGCAGATGCTGCTTTGCCTGGTGCCAGCGGCGCTGGCCGTCTTCCAGTTCGTGCCCGCCCTGCTGCCGCAGGACGTGGTGGCACGCCTGGGCCTCGCGTTTGCGGGCATCGCCACCACGCTGTTTGGTGGCGCCCTGGTGATGGTGCCGCTGCTGGAGGGCCTGATCGTGGACCACCTCGGCTGGCTCAGCCACGCCGGCTTCACGGCGGGCCTCGCCGCCAGCCAGCTGACGCCAGGGCCCATCGTCGGCATCGCCACCTTCACCGGCATGGAAATCGCCGGCTGGGGCGGCGCGTTGGCGGCCACGGTGGGCGTCTACACGCCCACCGCCGTGATCGCCGTCGGCGTCAGCCACGCGGCGGACCGCCTCAAGGGCCTGCGCTGGTTCCAGCACGCCATGGTGGGCGTGCGCTGCGCCGTGGTGGGCCTGATCGCCGGCGCCGCCGTCACGCTGTGGCTCAAGCTGCCGCTCAGGACAGCGCCCATCGCCTGCGCCCAGCTCACCGCCGTCGCGCTGCTGCTGGTGTTCAAGTTCAAGCAGCCACCTTATGTGAGCATCCCGGTGGGCATGGGGCTGGCGTGGCTGTTGATGGGCTGACCGGGCCGCCCTGGCATTCCCCAGATGATTCGCCGCCCAAATTAATGTCCAATGCGGGGTTCTGACCACCGAACCGCTTCAACAAGGAACACGCATGTTTTTGGGCATTGATCTGGGCACCTCTGAAGTCAAGCTGCTGCTGATGGCCGAGGACGGCAGCATCGTCGGCAGCGCGGGCGAGGCGCTCAGCGTCTCGCGGCCGCAGCCGCTGTGGAGCGAGCAACTCCCGACCGACTGGTGGGCCGCCACCGAGAAGGCCGCCGCCCGCCTGCGCGCCGAGCACGCGGCCGCCTGGGGCGCCATCCGCGGCATCGGCCTCTCGGGCCAGATGCACGGCGCCGTCACGCTGGATGGCGACCTGCAGCCCATCCGCCCCGCCATCCTCTGGAACGACGGCCGCTGCGCCGCCGAGTGCGACGAGCTCTTGAAGCTGGTGCCCGACCTGCACGCCCGCACCGGCAACCTGGCCATGCCCGGCTTCACGGCCCCCAAGCTGCTGTGGATGAAGCACCACGAGCCGGCCCTCTTTGCCCGCGTGGCCAAGGTCATCCTGCCCAAGGACTACCTGCGCCTCAAGCTCACCGGCGAGCTGGCCAACGACATGAGCGACGCCGCCGGCACGCTGTGGCTCGACCCCGCCAAGCGCGACTGGGACGACACCCTGCTGGCTGCCACGGGCCTCTCGCGCGCCCACATGCCGCGCCTCGTCGAGGGCAGCGATGTGTCTGGCACCCTGCTGCCCGCCGTCGCCGCTGCCTGGGGCTTGCCCACCAGCGTCGTCGTCGCCGGCGGTGCCGGTGACAACGCGGCCAGCGCCGTCGGCATCGGCGCCGTCGAGCCCGGCCAGGGCTTCATCTCGCTGGGCACCAGCGGCGTGATGTTCCTCGTCACCGACGCCTTCCGCCCCAACCCCGGCCGTGCGGTGCACGCCTTCTGCCACACGCTGCCGCAGCGCTGGCACCAGATGACGGTGATGCTCACCGCCGCCTCGGCCCTGGCCTGGGTGACCAAGCTGCTCAAGGCCGAGAACGAAACCGCCCTGCTCGCCCCGCTCGAAGCTGGCGAGAAGGTCTCGGCCCAGTCGCCCATCTTCCTGCCCTACCTGTCGGGCGAGCGCACGCCGCACAACGACGTGCACGCCCGCGGCATGCTGTTCGGCCTCGATGCCTCGCACGGCCAGACCGAAGTTGCCCACAGCGTGCTCGAAGGCGTCGCCTTCGGCATGGCGCAAGGCCTCGCGGCGCTGCGTGATGCCGGCGCGACGGTGAGCCGCCTCGGCCTCGTTGGTGGTGGTGCTCGCAGTGCCTACTGGGCGCAGATGCACGCTGACGTGCTGGGCGTCGAAATCGAGACCTTCACCGGCGGCGCGCAAGGCGGCGCCCTCGGTGCCGCCCGCCTCGGCGCCCTGGCCACTGGCGCCAAGGTGGCCGACGTCTGCAAGGCCCCGCCCACCGCGCGCATCTTTGCGCCGGACGCGAGCAAGAGCGCCTTCTATGCGCCGCGTCTGCAGCGCTTTGATGCGCTCTATCCGCGTGTGAAGGATCTGGCGCTGACGCTGTAAGCACTCGCGCCCAAAAGCAAAGCCGCCGGTGGCTCAAGCCCCGGCGGCTTTTGTTTTGGCTGCAGGAAGCAGCGGGTTGGCCGCAGGAGGACGGGCGGGCCTGCTGCTCTTCGTTGCGCCTCGTCGGTGCCAAACCCCGAGGCGACAAAGCCGGGGAGTGGCGGCACGCAATAGCGCAGGTAAAGGAGGAGGCCG
>CALMQC010000613.1 GCA_937871895.1 uncultured Roseateles sp.
AGCAAAAGGCCACCAGCCACAACCCGCGCTCCACGGTCGGCACGGTGACCGAGATTCACGACTACCTGCGGCTTCTGTACGCCCGCGCCGGCACGCCTTTTTGCCCCGACCACCACCTGCCGCTGGAGGCGCAAAGCGTGAGCCAGATGGTGGATGCCGTGCTGGCCCTGCCGGCCGACACCCGGCTGATGCTGCTGGCCCCGGTCGTGCGCGACCGCAAGGGCGAGTTCGCCGACCTCTTCGCCGACCTCCAAGCCCAGGGCTATGTGCGCTTCCGGGTCGATGGCGCCACGGTGGAAGCGCCGGACATCCCGCTGCTCAAGAAGACCGAGAAGCACGACATCGACGTCGTGATCGACCGCGTCAAGCTGCGGCCCGACACGCTGGAGAGCCTGCGCCAGCGCTTGGCAGAGAGCTTCGAGGCGGCGCTGCGGCTGGCGGACGGTCGGGCCCTGGTGCTGCACATGGACAAGGAGGAGACGCTGCTCTTCTCCAGCAAGTTCGCCTGCCCGGTGTGCTCCTACTCGCTGCCCGAGCTGGAACCGCGCCTGTTCTCGTTCAACTCGCCCGTGGGGGCCTGCCCGTCCTGCGAAGGTCTGGGCCAGGTCACGGTGTTCGACCCCGAGCGGGTGGTCGCCTTCCCCACGCTCTCGATCGCCAGCGGCGCCGTCAAGGGCTGGGACCGCCGCAACCCCTACACCTATTCGATGATCGAGTCGGTCGCGGCGCACTACGCCTTCGACCCTGAGCTGCCTTGGGAGCAACTGCCCGAGCAAGCCCGCCAGGTGCTGCTGCATGGCTCGGGTGAGGTGGACATTGCCTTCGTCTACGAAAGCCAGGGCGCCAACGGCAAGCGCCGCAGCGTCAAGCGCCACCACCCTTTCGAAGGCATCCTGCCCAACTTGCAGCGGCGCTACCGCGAGACCGACTCGGCCGCCGTGCGCGAGGACCTGGCCCGCTACCAGGCTGCAAAGCCCTGCCCCGACTGCCACGGCTCGCGCCTGCGCCGCGAGGCCCGGCACGTGGTGCTGCAGCCGGCCGACGCGCCGGCCGGCTTCAAGGGCAAGCCCATCTACGAGGTCGAACACGCCACGCTGCGCGAGGCGATGGACTACTTCGAGGGCCTGCAGCTCAAGGGCAACAAGGCCGAGATCGGCGCCAAGGTGATCCGCGAGATCGCGTCGCGCCTGCGCTTCCTGAACGACGTGGGCCTCAACTACCTGAGCCTCGACCGCAGTGCCGACACGCTCTCGGGCGGCGAGGCGCAGCGCATCCGGCTCGCGAGCCAGATCGGCTCCGGCCTCACGGGCGTGATGTATGTGCTGGACGAGCCCAGCATCGGCCTGCACCAGCGCGACAACGACCGCCTGATCGCCACGCTCAAGCGCCTGCGCGACCTGGGCAATTCGGTGCTGGTGGTGGAGCACGACGAAGACGCGATCCGCGCGGCGGACTGGGTGCTGGACCTGGGGCCAGGCGCCGGTGTGCACGGTGGCCGCGTGATTGCGCAGGGCACGCCCGACGAGGTCGCCGCACACCCTGAGTCGCTCACCGGTGCCTACCTGTCGGGCCGCCAGCGCATCGAGGTGCCCACCACGCGCCACTCGCTGGCCGCGCAGACCGACCCGCAGGTGCTGCGCATCGTCGGGGCCAAAGGCAACAACCTGAAGGGCGTGACGGCGGAGTTCCCGGTCGGGCTCTTCACCTGCGTGACGGGCGTGTCGGGCTCAGGCAAGAGCACGCTGGTCAACGACACGCTTTACGCGGCCGTGGCGCGCAAGCTCTACAACAGCCATCTCGACCCCGCGCCCTACGACGAGATCGAGGGCCTGGAGTGCTTCGACAAGGTCATCAACGTTGACCAGAGCCCCATCGGCCGCACGCCGCGCAGCAACCCGGCCACCTACACGGGCCTCTTTACACCCATCCGCGAGCTGTTTGCCGAGATGCCCACTGCCAAGGAACGCGGATATGG
Organism: uncultured Roseateles sp.; assembly: GCA_937871895.1. Taxonomy (GTDB): domain Bacteria; phylum Pseudomonadota; class Gammaproteobacteria; order Burkholderiales; family Burkholderiaceae_C; genus Pelomonas. Next base: position 1,976 of record CALMQC010000613.1, read on the forward strand.
GCCAGGGCGCTTCAGCTTCAATGTGGCCGGGGGCCGCTGCGAGGCTTGTCAGGGCGACGGCGTGCTCAAGGTGGAGATGCACTTCCTGCCCGACGTCTATGTGCCCTGCGACGTCTGCCAGGGCCGGCGCTACAACCGCGAGACGCTGGAGGTGCTCTACAAGGGCAAGAACATCACCGAAGTGCTGAACATGACGGTGGAGGACGCCAACGAGCTCTTCAGCGCCGTGCCCAGCATCGCGCGCAAGCTGCAGACGCTGCTCGACGTGGGCCTGGGCTATGTGCGCCTGGGGCAAAGCGCCACCACGCTCTCGGGCGGCGAGGCGCAGCGCGTCAAGCTGGCGCTGGAGCTGTCCAAGCGCGACACGGGCCGCACGCTCTACATCCTGGACGAGCCCACCACCGGCCTGCACTTCGGCGACATCGCGCTCTTGATGAAGGTGCTGCACCAGTTGCGCGACGCGGGCAACACCATCGTCGTGATCGAGCACAACCTCGACGTCATCAAGACGGCCGACTGGGTGCTCGACATGGGCCCCGAAGGTGGCTCAGGCGGTGGCACCCTGCTGTGCGCCGGCACGCCCGAGGACGTGGCCGCCCACGAGGGCAGCCACACGGGGCGTTATTTGGCGCCCTTGCTCAGGCGGTAGAGCACGAGCATCAAGCCGGCGCCGAAGAGCGCCCAGGTCGAAGGCTCGGGAACGGCCGGGATCGGCGGCGGGCCTTGGGTGATGGTGACGCGGCGCGGCGGCAACGGCGGTGGGCCGGGCTCGAAGTGAGGCAGCGGGCCGCCGCCAGGTCCGAGGGTGCGCGGCGTTGACCCACCCAGGGTGGCCACGCCGCCCGGGTCAGACACCGGCAAGACGGCTTGCGCAAAGCTGCCAGGTGTGGCCACGGGGCCCGCCGATGGCGCTTCGAACTCCAGCGGCGTCACCTCCTCACGCGTCGAAGATGCGACGTTCGAGGCCCGCGCCGGCGCCACGGCGCGCGGGGCTTCGCGGCGCTTGATGCGGCTGACGTTGCGGCAGACGGTGGGCACCAGGATGCACTGGCCGTCCTCGCAGTAGACGAGGCCGCGCTCCTGGGTGGTGGGCTTCCACTTCACGCGGGTGACGGTGCGGCAGATGCTGCCCGGGCCGAAGTGCATGTCGCGGATCTCGGGCTCGTACTCGGCCTTGCCCCGGATGGCCTCGCGCTCGATGACGGCGACGTCCTCGTACTGCCGGTTCTTCATGCGCGCCTTGAGCTTGTCGCGCGTCGCGGCAGGGATGTCGGTGTAGCGGTCTACCGCAGCCACCACGTCACCCATGAAAGGGTTGGCACCCGGGCGGTCCCAGGAGCACTGGGGCAGGGTGACCCCGGCGCCGCTGGCGCTGGTAGCGCCGGCCAGGAGAAGGGTGGCGAGCAGTGACATAAATGCCTCGGTGGTTGCGATGAGCAATCCCTAGAACAGTAGGGGATCGGATGCCCAAATTCTAGAAACCACCCCGGGTTTACACCCGTTGAAACCCCTTAAAGCAGGGATCTCCGCGCAGTGCACGATGTCACGGATTGCGGGCTTTGCAGACGCTGCACGGCGGCTTTCGGCCGGTGGACAGGTGCAGCGGCGCCGGGCTGCTATCGTGCAGGTTGATCGCCCACCGCCATGTCTGAAGAAGCTGCTGTCCCCTGTGTCCTCTACGTCGAGGACGACCGAATCAACACCATCCTGCTGCAGGAAAACCTGCGCGCCGTGCTGCCCGAATGTCGCCTGGTGTGCGTCGAGAGCGGCGCCGAAGCCTTGGCGCACTGGGCCGATGCCCGACCCGACCTGGCCCTGATCGACATGCACCTGGCCGATATGGGTGGCATCGAGTTGCTGCGCCAGGTACGGGCCGCCGGGCACGTCACGCCTTGCGTGGCGGTGTCGGCCGACAACCCGCTGGACCTGGTGCGCGCCGCGCAGGACGCGGGCTTTGCAGAGTACTGGCTCAAGCCGCTGGATCTGGACCGGCTGCTGCGTCGCCTGCAGCAACTGCGCGCCTGAGACGCTGCGCGGCAACGAGCCGCAATAAAAAAGCCCGGCAGTGCCGGGCTTCGCTTGAGGTCTGAGCAGAGTCGGCGCCCCTTGGTCGCCGACGCCCAGATCACTTCAGGTGGCTGTTGATCAGCTTGGTCATCTCGAACATGTCGGCCTTGGCCTTGCCGAAGATTTCCTTCAGCTTGGCGTCGGCGTTGATGACGCGCTTCTGGACAGCGTCCTGCAGCTTGTTCTTCTTGATGTACTCCCAGACCTTCTTGGTCACGTCGGTACGGGGCAGCGGCGAAGCGCCAACGATCGCGGCCAGGGCGGAGCTCGGGGTGAGCGCCTTCATGAACGCGGCATTGGGGGTGCGCTTCTTGGCCGGAGCCGCCGCCTTCTTGGCGGGAGCGGCCTTCTTGGCCGGAGCTGCCTTCTTGGCAGGCGCCGCCTTCTTGGCCGGGGCCGCAGCCTTCTTGGCCGGAGCCGCCTTCTTGGCGGGGGCGGCCTTCTTGGCTGGGGCTTTCTTGCTTGCAGTTGCCATGTCGATTCACTCCATCACGAGTTGTTGATGTGCGGGGCCCCGGGTGAAAGCCGCATAGGCCTTCAATACTCACGAGCTGCACCCAGCGCCGGGGATGGTACTGCGCGCCCTAGGGGAAGAGAAGGCTTTTTCCCAGGAGAAAACGCTGATCACCCCAGGATTCATCGTGGTTGTCGCGGGGCCGCGTCAGTCTGCGCCCATCGCAGCGCATGCAGCCGCAGCGAGTGCCCCTTCAGCCCAGCAGCTCGGGGCCGATCTCGTCAACCGACCGCACACCGCAAAGCGCCATGGCGGCGATGAATTCGTCGTGCAGCAGTGCCAGGCAACGCGCCACGCCATGCGGGCCGTGCGCGGCGAGTGCGTAGACCTGCGGCCGGCCCAGCATCACGGCATCCGCGCCGAGCGCAAGCGCCTTGAGCACATCGGTCCCGCGCCGGATGCCGCCGTCCACCAGCAGGCAGGGCGTGTCCGGCCCAGTCGCGTGCTGCAGGGCGTCACGCAGACGCGGCAATTGCACCGCCGTGGCGGGCACGCCATCGAGCACGCGCCCACCATGGTTGCTGACAACCAGGCCGCGCGCGCCGCAGCGCAGCGCCTCGCGCGCATCTTCAGGGTGAAGCACGCCCTTGACCAAGACGGGCAGGCGCGTGTGCGCGCAGAGCCATTCGAGCTCGGCCCAGGTCGGGGCGCGTGCCAGCAAGGTGCGCCAATCGCCGGCAGGAGCGGGCGCCAGGTTGACGGCGGAGACACCGGCCGGCAGCGCAAACGCCGCCCGCCGCTCGCGATCGCGCACACCGCTGAGGGGCGCATCGACCGTGAGCACCAGGGCCTGATAACCGGCCGCCGCGGCGCGTTGCACCAGGGCCAAGGTCGCGGCCCGGCCGGATGCTCGGCTGCCTTCCGGCCCCGTCTGCCAATACAGCTGGAACCACAAGGGCGCATCGCTGCCCATCGCACGGGCCACAGCCTCCAGCGGCTGGCTGGCCTGGCTGCTGAGCACCAGACCCGTGCCCAGCGCTGCCGCAGCGGCGGCGGTGGCGAGCTCGCCGTCCTCATGCGCCAGGCGCTGGAAGGCCACGGGCGCCAGCATCAGCGGCCAGCGGTGCCGGCGGCCCAGCAGCGAGACGCCGGGGTCCAGGCCCTCCAGATCACGCAGCACACGGGGCAGCAGTTGCAGCTGATCCCAGGCCGCCCGGTTGGCGCGCAGCGTGATCTCGTCAGCCGCACCGCCGGAGAAGTAAGCCCAGGCTTCGGCGCTCAGGCGCGCTTGCGCCTCGGCGGTGAAGTCATCGAGCGCGAAGCAACGGCTCAGCGCGTCGGTCAGCGTGTCCACATGCGCAGCAGGTTGTGGTACGTGCCCATCAGGGCCACGCTTTCGGCGCTGTCGCCGTCACGGCTGCGCAGTGCGATGAGGGTCTGGTCCAGCTCGTGCAGCAAGCGGCGCTGCTCGGTGTCGGGCACCAGGCTCTCGATGAAGAAGAAGGCCGCCAGGCGCTCGCCCTGCGTCACCGGCTCAACGCGATGCAAGCTGCCCGAGGGGTAGAGGATGAGCGAGCCGGCCGGCAGCTTGATGCGCTCCTCACCAAAGCTGTGGCGGATGACGAGGTCGCCGCCTTCATAGCCTTCGCTCAAGAAGAGCGTGGCCGAGACATCGGTGCGCAGGGCCTGGCCCTCGTGGTAGCGGACAGCCTGGTCGACATGCTCGCCATAGGTGTTGAGCTCACCCCCATAGCGGTTGAAGCGCGGTGGCAGCACACGGCGCGGCAGCGCAGCGGACAAGAAGGCGGGGCTGCGCTCTAGCGCCCCGAGCACCAGCGCCTGCAGCGCGCGCTCGGCCGCACTGCCGGCCACGATCTGCCGGTTGCGTTTGACGCTGCGCGCCTGGCTGCCGGCGGTCTTGGTGCCCTCCTCCCACGGCGCTTCGGCCAGCAGGCGTTGCGCTTGCTGGAGTTCGTCGGCGGTGAGGAGTTCGAGGGCCAGCAGCATGGCGTCAGAAAGCGTAAGTGCCTGTCAACGTGACGATGCGGCCAGCACCTGGCACGTAGTGACCGGAGTAGAGGGCGTCAGCGTACAGCTTGTTGGTCAGGTTGCTGATGTTGAGCTTGTAGGTGGGGCCGTTCTCGTCGGGCCGGTACTCGGCCATCACGTCGGCGGTGACGAAGCCGCGCGCCTCCCAGCCCGGGTTGCGGTTGGGCGCCTGGCGGCCCCGGGCATTGACGCCGGCGCCAAAGCGCCATTCGGTACCCACCTCGCGGGTGACCCACAAGGTGCCGGTGACACGCGGCGTCAGCGAGGGGCGGTCGCCTTGCAGCTCACCGCTGTTGGCACTGCTCACATCAATCTTGGCAATCGGCAGCCACATCCAGGAGGCGAACACCTGCCAGCCATCGCCGACCTGGCCGCTGAAGTCCATCTCGACGCCGGCCGCGTGACGCTTGCCCGAGAGGGTGACGATGTCGGGCGTCAGCGGGTCGGTGTTGCGCTCGTGCAGCTTGGTGGTGCGGAAGATGGCGAAGCGGGTGCTGAAGTCGCCGTCCTCGCTGTCAAGCTTGGCGCCAAGCTCCAGATTCATGGCCTTCTCGGGCGGGATGTTCTGGTTGGCGGCATTGAGCGAGTAGGCGTCGCCCGAGGTGTTGAAGGACGTGGCCGCCGAGGCGTGGAAGCTCTGCAGCGGGCTGGGCTGCCACAGCGCACCGGCGCGCCAGCTCCACTGGTTGACGGTCATGCGGTAGCTGGTGCGGGTGACTGGCGTCTGCGCGTTGTTCGGGATGGCGTTGCTGAAGTACTCGCCCGCCAGGTGGTCAAAGCGCAGGCCGCCGAGCAGCTTGAAGTCGGGCCGCAGCTGGGCCAGGTCTTGCACATAGACACCAGCGGCCTTGGAGTTGTAGTCGCTGGCGCGGCGGAAGCTGCGCAGGCCTTCGTCCACGCTGGCGCCGTCGTTCGGCGTGCCGAGCAGTGTGGTGGCCTTGGTGGGCACCAGGCCGCCCTGGGCCGCGCTGTAGGCGGCATCGACCTGCTTGCGCTCGACGGCGATGTCAGCCCCGGTCTGGATCTCGTGTGTGAGCCCGAGCCACTGGTGGCGGCCGCTGTAGTCGCTCTGTGCGTGCAGGGTCTGCATCTGCTGCACCTTGGGCTGGAAGCCGCGCGTCAGCACCGTGGTGGGCTTGAGGGTGCTGGCGATGACGGCGCTCTTGTCAGGCTGCGTCGCGGCAGCCCCGAAGCGCACGGTGCTGGCGCGCTGGTCGCGGTCATAGTCGGCGAGGCGCAGCTTGGTGATCCATTCGCCGCCGCCGTCGAAGCGGTGCGTGTGGCTGAGCGTCAGCTGATCCGCGCGGCCGTGGTTGCGATCACTGGCCATGCCGAAGTAGGCCGTGGGGTCGAGGCGCATCACGTCGGTCGTCGGGTCTGGCGTGTTGCCATCCGCCGTGCGCAGCCAGGGCAGGCCGTAGTTGATGCCGTTCTCGTTGTCGAGGTGGTAGAGCCCGACCTGCCACTCGTCCGCCTGCCCGATGCCCGTCGCAAAGCTGGCCGCAACGCCCTGCTTGCTGAGCCGCGTGCCGGCGCCGTTGTTGTCGGCACGCTGCAGCATGGCACCCAGGCGCAGGGCCGAGGTGGTGCCGAGCTTCTGGTTCCAGTCGAGCACGCCACGCACGTTGTCGTGGCTCGCCAAGCTCAGGTCCACCTTGCCGGCGCTCTTGAGGCGCGGCGCCTTGTTGACGAGGTTGACGGCTCCGCCCGTCGAGCCCCGCCCGAACAGCATGGAGGCCGAGCCGCGCAGCACCTCGATGCGCTCCAGGAAGAAGGTGTCGCGGTCATAGAAGGCCGGGTCGCGCAGGCCGTCGGCAAACACGTCGCCCGTGGTCTGCAGCGCAAAGCCGCGCAGACGGATGTCTTCCTCGCCGCCTTCGGCGGCCTGGAAGCTGATGCCCGCCGTCTGGCGCAGCGTGTCCTTGAGCGTGTCGAGCTTGCGGTCTTCCATCAGCTTCTCGGTCACGACGGTGACGGACTGAGGAATGTCGCGCAGCTCCTGCTTGCCTTTGCCGATGCGGCTTTCGGTGGCGAGGTATTTCTTGCTGTCAGGGCTGTCTTGCTCGGCGGCGGCTTGGGTGCGCACGACGGGCAGCTCAGCTGGTTCCGCCGGCTTGGAGGCGGCTTGCGCCCAGGCCAGGCCGGAGAGACCCAAGCCCGCGGCGAGAGCGCCGAGCGAGGCGGTGGGGGTGCGTGTGATCGTTCGCGGAGGAGTTTTCATAGGGCAAAGCAAGGGTGATGACGCCCATGGGCGCCGTTTGCATAACGACGGTTTGGAGAGGTGTGGCCGGCGCCGCGCGGCGCCCAGCCGGCGGGGTCAGCGCGTCAACTCATAGGCGAGCGGCGCGAGGCATTCCCATTCCACGGCGCGCCCGTTCTCGACCAAGGGCGAGAAGCGCGCGGTGCGGATGTCCTTCAGGGCTTGCGCGTCGAGGCGCTCAAAGCCCGAACTCTTGGCCACGGTAGCCGAGATCAACTGGCCGTCTGTGCCAATGTGCAGGCGCAGCTGCACCAGGCCCTGCTCACCCAGGCGGCGGGAAGCGAGCGGCATGTTGAGGCGGGGCTCCACCAGGTAGCGCGGCGCATTGACCACCACCTTTTGCGGCGCAGCAGGCGTCTGCACGACGGGGGCGACTGGCGCGGCCACCACCGGCGCCGCCACGGCCACGGGTGCCACGCGTTCCGGCACCGGCGCCTCGGTCACCACCACGGGCACGCTGACCGGCGCACCCGCTTCGCTGACCCGGGCCACCGGCACGGGCGCTGCGGCCACTTGCTGCGGCGCCTTGTCAGGCGTGTGCTGGGCCGCCTTGGGCTGCGGGCGCGGCTCGGCCGGGGCGATCCAGTGCACAGGAATCAAGACCTTGGCGCGCGGCAGCACGTG
>CALMQC010000614.1 GCA_937871895.1 uncultured Roseateles sp.
GGCTCCCAGCGCTCGGCCGCGCGCGCGGAACGTTCGGCGGCGCGCTGCTCACGCTCGGCTTGGGCTTGGGCCAGCGTGGGCCGGGGCTTGCTGACGCCCTTGCCGCGCACCGGCGTGCGGTCCCCGCGTGCGGGAGTGGGGGCGCCGGGCGCTTTGGGTTTGAGCTTGATCTGGGCCATGGGACTTCAGCCTCTCGTTAGACGATGTTGGGATGGGGCGAGCGTCATCGTCCACGCAAAAAGAGGGCGTCCAGCTCGCGCATGCTGAGCTGGCGCCAGGTGGGGCGGCCATGGTTGCACTGGTCGGCACGTTCGGTTTGTTCCATGTCGCGCAGCAGGGCGTTCATCTCGTCCAGGGTCAGCTGGCGGTTGGCGCGCACCGCGCCATGGCAGGCCATGGTGGCGAGGATCTCGTGCTGGGCCCGCTCGATGGCCTGGCTGGCATCGAACTGGCTGAGCTCGGCCAGCAGCTCGCGCGTGAGGGCGACCAAATCGTCGGCCGCCAGCAGCGCCGGGCGTGAGCGCACGGCCAGCATGCGGCTGGACAGCGGCGCCACATCCAGCCCCAGGCGCAGCAGCGACGCGGCGTGGCTCTCGGCGGCCGCCACTTCCTCGGCCGTGGCTGCAAAGCTGACCGGGATCAGCAGCGGCTGGCATTCAATCGAACTGCCAGCCAGGCGCGCCTTCAGCCGCTCGTAGACCACGCGCTCGTGCGCGGCATGCATGTCCACAACGACCAGACCCTGGGCGTTCTCGGCCAGGATGTAGACGCCCTGGATCTGGGCGATGGCACGGCCCAGCGGCCAATCGCCGGGAGGCAGTTCAGCGGCCGCCGGTGCGTTGGTGAAAGCCGCCGTGGGTGCGAGGGGCGGTGTCGGCGCGGCGGGGCTGTAGAGCGCGCGCACCTGCTCCAAGGCCAGGCCCACCTGCTGGGGCGAGGTCGGCGCGGGGGCCGCCCAGGCGCCGTAGCTCGGGCGCGGCTCCTGGGCCTGCATCGCGGGCGGCGCAAGCACAACGGGCTCGGCAGCGCTGCTGCGCGAGCTGGCCAGCGCATCCACAAAGGCATGCCGCACACGCTGGTGCACCTCGCGCCCATCGCGGAATCGCACCTCGATCTTGGTCGGGTGCACGTTCACGTCCACGCGCTCGGGGTCGATCTCGATGAAGAGCACGTAGCAAGGCTGACGCTGGCCGTGCAGCACGTCCTCGTAGGCCGAGCGCACGGCATGGGCAATCAGCTTGTCGCGCACGAAACGGCCATTGACATAGACGTACTGCATGTCCGCGCGGCTGCGGGCGGCTTCAGGCAGGCCGGCGCGGCCGGAGACGGACAGCGGCCCGGCATCGAGCTGGAAGGGGCGGCTCTCGGTGATGAAGTCTGCGCCCAGCACATCGGCCAGCCGCTGCTCGCTCGATGCGGCGCGCCATTGGTCCACCAGCTTGCCTTCATGCCAGATGGCAAAGCCCACGTCGGGCCGCGCCAGCGCATGGCGCCGCACGGCCTCGACGCAGTGGGCCAGCTCGGTGGCGTCGGTCTTCAGGAACTTGCGGCGCGCCGGTGTCGAGAAAAACAGCTCGCGCACCTCGACGCTGGTGCCCCGCGCACGGGCGGCCGCTTGCAGCTCGCCGCTGCGGGCGTCGATGCGGTGGGCGTGGGCGGCACCGTCGGCCCGGCTGGCCAGCAGCATCTCGGACACCGAGGCGATGGCCGCCAGCGCCTCACCCCGGAAGCCCATGGTGGCCACCGACTCCAGATCGGTGAGGCTGGCGATCTTGCTGGTGGCGTGGCGCTTGAGGGCCAGCGGCAGTTGCTCGGCGGGGATGCCGCAGCCATCGTCTTCGACGACGATGCTGCGCACGCCGCCCGCCATCAGCTTGACCTGGATCTGCCGGGCGCCGGCGTCGAGGGCGTTGTCCACCAACTCGCGCACCACCGAGGCGGGGCGCTCGACCACCTCGCCGGCGGCGATCTGGCTGATCAGTTCATCGGGCAGCTCGCGGATTGCCCGGCGCACGCGCGCCTCGCTGCCGAGCGCCGCAGCCGCAGCTGGCTCACGCTCGGACGGCTCCGCAGATGCTGCGGCCAGGGGCGGGGGGGAGTCCATGCCTGTCATTATCCCTGCCCATAATCGCGCCCTCATGGAAGCGTTTACCTCCTTCATCCCCTGGCTGCTGGACTTTGTCCTGCACGTCGACAAGCACCTGTTCGCCTTCGTGCAGGCCTATGGCACCTGGGTCTACGCCCTGTTGTTCCTGATCATCTTTGTCGAGACCGGCGTGGTGGTGATGCCCTTCCTGCCGGGCGACTCGCTGCTCTTCGTGGTGGGCGCGATGTGCGGCGTGGGCTTGATGGACTACACGCTGTCCATCAGCCTGCTCACGGCGGCGGCCATCTTGGGCAACCAGAGCAATTACGCGCTGGGGCGGCACTTCGGCCCGCGGGTGTTCAAGTGGGAGCAGTCGCGCTTCTTCAACAAGGCTGCCTTCCTGAAGGCGCACGACTTTTACGAGCGCTACGGCGGCATCACGCTCGTGGCCGCGCGCTTCATGCCCTTCCTGCGCACCTTCGCGCCCTTTGTGGCTGGCGTGGCGCAGATGACGCGCCGCAAGTTCACGTTCTACGACGTGGTGGGCGGCCTGCTCTGGGTGGTGGGCATCGTCACCATCGGCTACCTGTTCGGCAACGTGCCCTGGGTCAAGACCCATCTCGACAAGATCATCTGGGCCATGATCCTGATTCCGGGCCTGGTGATCATTGCCGGCGCTTTGCGGTCCAAGTTCAAGCGCTGATCAGGCGCCGATCAAACGTTCAGCGTGCGGCGCCGAGGCAGGGGCGGGCTTTTGGCAAAGTAGCGCGCGATGCCGGTGGCCAGCGCGTTGACGAGCCGGTCCTGGTAGGCCGGGTCGCGCAGGCGATCTTCCTCGTCGGGGTTGGAGATGAAGGCGGTCTCGACCAGGATGCTCGGGATGTCCGGCGCCTTGAGCACGGCAAAGCCCGCTTGTTCGACGCGCGGCTTGTGCAGCCGGCCCACGCGGCCGATCTGGCCCAGCACCTCGCTGCCGAGCTTGAGGCTGTCCTTGATCTGCGCGGTGGTGCTCATGTCGAGCAGGGCGCGCAGCACGGCGGCGTCCTTGTCCTTGATGCCCACGTTCACGCCGCCCACCAGGTCGGCGGCGTTCTCCTTGTCAGCCAGCCAGCGGGCGGCTGCACTGGTGGCCGCACCGTCAGACAGCACAAAGACCGAGGCGCCGCGCGCCTGCGGCGTCACAAAGGCATCGGCGTGGATGGACACGAACAGGTCGGCCTGCACGCGCCGCGCCTTGCGCACGCGCTCATGCAGGGGCACGAAGAAGTCGTCGTCGCGCGTCATCAGCACGCGGATGTTGGGATTGGTGGAGAGCTTGTCGCGCAGCTTGCGGGCCACGGCCAGCACCACATCCTTCTCGCGCAGGCCACTGGGGCCGATGGCGCCGGGGTCTTCACCGCCATGGCCGGGGTCCAGCGCGATGACGATCAGGCGGTCGAGCGCTTCCAGCGAGGGTGTGGGTGCGGGTGCGGTCTATGCCGAAGCCGCAGGTGCCGGCCGCGCTGGGCTGGGCGCAGGGGCTTGCTGGCGTTCGATCTTGCCGATCAGATCTCCCAGCGCATCGTTCATGGCTTGGGCGGCCTGGTCGGCGGGTGTGCCGGGCTGGCTGGCTGACGATGCCGCAGCCTGTGCAGCCGCTGGTGCAGCCGCTGGCAGCGACTTCTCGCGGGCGCGCACCAGCGCGGCGACCGGGTCGTTCTCGACCTTGGGGTAGAGGTCAAACACCAGGCGGTGCTGGTAGGTGGAGACCGGTGCCAGCGAGAAGATCTGCGGCGCCACGGGCTGCTTCAGGTCCAGCACGATGCGCACGACGGTCGGTGTGTTCTGGCCCACGCGCACGCCAGCGATGAAGGGGTCGTCGGCGCGGACCTTGCCCAGCAGCTCGCGCAGATTGGGGTTGAGCTCCAGACCCTCGACGTCGATCACCAGGCGGTCGGGCGTCTCAACCAGGAAGTGCTTGGCCGCCAGGCGCTTGTCCGATTCGAGCGTGACGCGCGTGTACTCCGCCGCCGGCCAGACGCGCACCGCCACGATGTTGATGAGGCTGCCCGCCGCCAGCGTGTGCGGCGCCTGCAGCAGCAGGGCCAGCAGGCCGAGGCTCTCACGACGCTGGATCGGCTTCATGCCAGGGCCCTCACCAGTCGGGCTTGGCCGCGCGCCCGCACGCTGCGGCTGTCGTCGTCGGCAATGTCGAGAAAGAGCTGCAGGTCGGCACGCGGCAGCACGCCGGCGGCCTTTTCGGGCCACTCGCAGACCTTGAGGCCAGGCGCTGCGAACACATCGCGAAAGCCCGCGTCCTCCCACTCGCGCGGGTCATTGAAGCGGTAGAAATCAAAGTGGCTGGCGTTGCCTCCCGAGGGCAGGCCGTAGGGCTCCATCACCGCATAGCTGGGGCTCTTGATGCGCCCGGCCACGCCCAAGGCTCGAAGCAAGTGGCGCACGAAGGTGGTCTTGCCGGCACCCAGCGGGCCGTGCAGTTCGATCACTGCGTCGGGTCGCTCGCCCAGGGCCTGGGCGAGTTGCCGGGCACACTGCGCCGCTGCGGCCTCGTCGGCCCAGCGCAGCTGCGTTTCTACAATTTCTTCAGGCAAACACGGTCCTCTGTTCCCGAATGTCCGACGCTGATCAGCGATCTTCCGCGCACCCCCACACCGCGCCCGATTTCAGCACCTTGCTGGGTGAGCTGCGGGCCTGGGCCAGCGAGCTCGGATTTTCACAGATCGCGGTGTCCGATATCGACCTGCGCGACGCCGAAGCTGGCCTGCTCGCCTGGCTGGAAGCCGGCTTTCACGGCAGCATGGACTACATGGCCGCGCACGGCCTCAAGCGCGCGCGGCCGGCCGAGCTGGTGCCGGGCACGCTGCGCGTCATCACCGCCCGGATGGACTACCTGCCGCGCGGCACGCCGGAGGGCTGGCAGGCCATCGAATGGCAGG
>CALMQC010000615.1 GCA_937871895.1 uncultured Roseateles sp.
CGTCGACCTCGCCCAGGCGGGCGAGGCGGGCGTGCACTTCGGCATGGATGGGCTGGGTGACGAGGATGCGGTGGGCTTGAGTCATGGTGGCAAGGGGGTGGAGCCGAGTGGCACGCGATGGCTCAGCACAAAAGGCTGGCCAGGGGCGGTCTCGGTGAAAAGGGCGAGGCTCTCGATTCGGCAGGGCACGGCGAGGGCAGCGGCGAAGTGGGTGATGGCGGTGGCGCGCAGGCCGGTGCGCTCCAGCTCGGGCAAGGCGTCGAGCCGGTCAGTCAGCGTGAAGTGCAAGCGCCAGTGCTCGAACACATGGGCATAGCCCCAGCGCAGGACGTGCTCGCGCTGCGCCGCGTTCAGGCCGGGGCTGAGGTAGCGCTGGCGCTCGGCCTCGGTGTGCGGGGCGCGGTGCACATCCAACAGGCGCACGGCGGCATCGGCCAGCTGCTGAGCGGGGTGCTCGGGGGCGATTGCCTGCACGGGCCGCAGCGCAAGGAAGCCGGCTAGCCAGTCCACCTGCAAAGGCGGCAGCTCAAAGGGCGCGTGCTGCTGCGCCAGCTGCTGCAACGTCGCAAGCAGGTCAGCCTCGGAGTGGCCGGCAGCGAGGCGCAGCGGCGGCTTGAGCGTGGCATGGAAGCCGTAGCGCCAGGGCTCGGTGCGCAGCACCGGAGCCGGGCCCCAGGTGGCGGGTGGAGCGGCGGGGTCGCGGTCCAGCCAGGTGCTGGCGGCAAGCCAGAGCGGGTGCGTGACCGGGGGCACGAGGTACACGGCGTAGCGTGGCGATGCGGCCACGCCGTGCGCTCCACCGAGAGCTCCACGGCATCCGCCGCAAACAGCCCGAAGCCGGCCTCGACGCGGCGGCCGTGGCCGTCGTAGCTGAAAGACTGCACCACCAGCACGGGCTCCAGCGCGCTGCGGGCCAGCAGGTCGGCCTCCTCGCGCGTGGGCAGGCGGCAGGAGACGGTGCTGCGGGCGCGCTGATAGTCGGCCACGCCCAAGGACCGCAGCGCCTGGCTGACCGAGCCGGTGGCCGCAAAGGCCTCGGCCATGCCGGCAAGCGCCGGGCAGGCGTAGGCCGTGGTGGCCAGGCCAATGGGCCGGCCGCGCACGCTGGCGCGGGTGTGCAGCAGCAGGGCAGAGTCCTGCGGGCGCAGGCCGAGCAAGCGCGCCCACTCGCCGCCGCGCACGGTCTCGTGCGAAAGCAACTCGCGCGTGGCGCGCTCGCCGGCCTCGGCCAGGTTCTCGGTCATGCGGGTGCGGCGCTGCAAGGCGTAGTCCAGCACCAGCTCGCGCACAAAGGTGCCGCGCCCTTGGCGCACGCGCACAAAGCCCTCTTGCGACAGCTGGCGCACGGCCTGGCGGAGTGTGTGGCGGTGCACAGCAAAGCGCTCGGCCAGTTGCGTCTCGTTGGGCAGCTGGGCGCCGGGCGGCAGGCGGCCGGTGGCGATGTCGTCACGCAGTTGCTGCGCGATCTGCTGCCAGCGGGCTGCGGCCTCCGGTGATGCCGCTGTCGTCAGTGTGGTGGCTTCATCCAAGTGTCACGACCCGTCTTGATACTGGCTCGCATCGTGAGTCGTCTAGATGACATCGGCATGAACGCAAGCCCTGATCCCACTGCCCCGCAGCGCCTGCGTGCCGACTGGCTGCGCGTGCTGGCCCAGGCCCCGGCAGAGCAGCTGACCGCACAGGCCGAGCCGCACCTCGCGGGCCACAGCTTCGAGGCACTGCGCGAGCCTGAAGAAGGCCTCGTGATGCTGCGCGCCCGCATCGGCAATACGGGCGACCGCTTCAACCTCGGCGAGGCCACGCTGGCGCGCTGCGTGCTGCGCCACACGGGGCCGGATGGCCGCGTCTGGCTGGGCGTGGGCCATGTGCTGGGGCGAGACACCGCCCATGCGCGCTGTGTGGCGCAGCTGGATGCGCTGCTGCAGCGGTCTGACCTGCATGCTCAGCTGTGGGCCGCCGTGGTGGCGCCGCTGGCCGCCGAGCAAGAAGAAGCCCGGCGCCAGCAGCGCGCCGAGACCGAAGCGACGCGGGTGCGCTTCTTCACCTTGCAGCCGGAGGTTTCATGAGCCTAGCCACGCTGGAAGCCCGCGAGCTGGGCCGAGGCTTTGCGCAAGCAGTGCCGGCCGCGCAGCAAACCTTTCGCGCCGTGCTGGAAGCGATGTCGCGGCCGGGGCGCCTCCAGACCCTGCCGGCCGAGGTGCTGCAGGGCGTGGAGCCGCCGGGGCTCTCACTCGCGCTCACCGCCCTGCTGCTGACGCTGCTGGACGCCGAGGTCTCGCTGTGGCTGCACCCGCAACTGGCCACACGCGGCGCGCCGGCTTACCTGCGC
>CALMQC010000616.1 GCA_937871895.1 uncultured Roseateles sp.
GGCCGTCTGCAGCAGAGCCATAGACTGTAGCACAGGTTTTGAAGGGTTGGGAAGTGCGTCCTCGACGGACGCTAGCGTCTGTGCCTAAATGCTCGTCTCGCACTTAGCCAAGTGCGGCGCAGCCGATCTGGCGGGCCATCGGGGTGCGCGAGACCGGACGGCAGCGCCTCAGTGCGCGATCTGCATGTAGCTGCCAAGCAATCGATCCGCAGCGTCCTTGGGATCTTCGCTCTTGAGAATTTCTTGAACGAGGGGTTCGAGTCGTTGGGTGTCGGCTCTCAGCAGCCGCTGCTTGACGGCGGGAATCTGGGTGGGGTGCATGGAGAAGCTTCGCAGCCCCATGCCGACCAACAGATCGGTGAACGCTGGATCACCAGCCATTTCGCCGCAGACGCTCACGTCCTTGCCGGCGCGGCGGGCGAGGTCGATGGACTGGAACAGCAGCTGGAGGACGGCCGGATGCCAGGGGTCGTACAAGTGGGCAACGGCCTCATCGGCGCGGTCGATCGCGAGCGTGTATTGGATGAGGTCGTTGGTGCCGATGGAGATGAAGTCCACATGCTTGAGCAGCAGCGGCAGGACGACCACAGCTGCAGGGATTTCGACCATCACGCCGATATCGACGTCGGTATGGCCGATGCCGGCGTCCAGCAGTTGCTGCTTGACGCGGCGTGTCATTTCCAGCGTAGCTCGGACCTCGTTCAGGTGCGCGACCATGGGGATCAGCAGCTTGACTTTGCCGAAGGCACTGGCGCGATAGATGGCACGCAGTTGTTGACGGAACATGGTGGGCTCGGACAAGCACCAGCGAATGGCGCGCAGGCCCATCGCCGGGTTGAGCACGTGCTCGTGCCGCAACTCGGCGGCGCTGAGTCGATCCAGCGGCTTGTCAGCACCAACGTCCACGGTCCGGATGGTGACCGGGAGGCCTTTCATGCCTTCCACGGCAGCCTTGTAAGCCTCGAACTGCTCGTCCTCGCTGGGCAGGTCACCCTGCCGATTCATGAAGAGAAACTCGGAGCGGAACAGGCCGACGCCAACGGCCCCCGCGTCGATGGCTGCGGCGGCGTCGCTGGGCTGCTCGATGTTGGCGTGCAGCTCGACCTTTTGGCCATCCAGGGTGACGGCTGGCGTGAAGCGAAGCCGCGCCAGCCGGGCGCGCTCCAGCTCGCTCTGGCGCTGGCGGAAGCGGTATTCCTCCAGCACGATGGGGGAGGGATTGACGATCACCGCGCCCGCGTCGCCATCGACGATGACCCAGTCGTCCTGCAGGATCAGCCGTGAGGCCTCGCGCGTGCCGACCACAGCGGGAATGTCCATGCTGCGCGCCACGATGGCCGTGTGCGAGGTCTTGCCGCCGATGTCGGTGATGAAGCCGCAAAAGACACTGCGCTTGAACTGGATCAGGTCGGCTGGCGAGATATCAGCCGCAACCAGCAGCAGCGGGTCCTCGCCTGCGAAATCACGCTGGGCCACCGCGTCAGCCGCGCTGACCTCGCCGGCCAACACGCTCAGCACGCGCCCGACCACCTGCTCGACGTCGGCCTTGCGCTCGCGCAGGTAGTCGTCCTCCATCTCGTCGAACTGGCGCGCCAACACTTCCAACTGCGCTGATAGCGCCCACTCGGCGTTGTAGTGGCGCTCACGGATCCAATGCGCCACCGCAGCGGAGAAATCTTCGTCCTTGAGCAGCAGCAGGTGCACGTCCACCAGCGCGCCCAGTTCATGGGGCGCATCGTCATTGATGTCGGCCTTGAGCCCCTCAAGTTGGCTGACCGCCGCGTCCCGCGCATGCACCATGCGCCGCACTTCCTGCTCAACTTGCGCTTGCGGCACGAAATAGTGCGCGACGTCGATGCGACTCGACGCCACCAACACAGCACGCCCGATGGCCACGCCCCGGGAAACCGGAATCCCGAAAACCTGAAAACTCATGTCAGCCCCCGCACCGGGCGAATGTAGCAGTGCGTACCGGGGACGGGTGCCCTGTCACCGCTTCGCCATCACGGGGTCACGGGCCCGTCACGCTCTGCAGCAAGCATGCACGGCATGAACTTGAACGACCTGCCTCAAGCCCTCTTGCAATACCCGGCGGCCGTGCGTCCAGTCGCGTCCGCACCGGACCTGCTGGTCGAGTGGGCCACATCAGAAGCCGACGTTCGCGAGGCACAAGCGCTCAGGCACCAGGTTTTCGGGCTGGAGATGGGCGCCAGGCTTGGGCCACAGGCCGCCCATGGCCTTGACGTGGATGTGTTTGACGCCTACTGCGAGCACCTGCTGGTGCGCGACGCCACGGCGCGCAAAGTCATCGGGACCTACCGCGTGCTCACGCCTGCCAGCGCCAAGCGCGCCGGCGGCTACTACACCGAGACCGAGTTCGACTTGACCCGGTTGCGCGCGCTGCGCCCGGGCTTGTTGGAGGTCGGACGCTCGTGCGTCCATCCCGACCACCGGCAAGGCGGCGTCATCCTCGCCCTATGGGGCGCGCTGGCCGAGTTCATGGGTGCCAATGGCTTTGAGTTCATGGTGGGCTGTGCCAGCGTCGGCATGCGCGATGGCGGCCACTACGCCGCCAGCCTGTGGCAGCAGCTCGCGGCCGAGTACCAAGCCCCGATTGAGCATCGCGTGCGAGCGCGCCTGCCGCTGCCGATGCACGCCTTGCGCCAGGACTTGCGGGTCGAGCCACCCGCATTGCTGCGCGGCTATCTGCGCTGTGGCGCCAAGCTTTTGAGCGAACCCGCGTGGGACCCGGACTTCGGGGTGGCGGACTTTCCGCTGCTGCTGCGTGCGGCCGACATGCCCAGCCGCTTCCGACGCCTGGCCCTTACTGGCCCTCACCAAACTTGTCGTTGACCAAGGCGGTGATCGCGTCCTGCGCGGCCTGTTCGTCCTCGCCGTCGATCTCCAACTCCACCACCGCCCCCAGGCCGGCGGCCAGCATCATCACGCCCATGATGCTCTTGGCGTTCACGCGCCGCCCATTGCGGCTGAGGTAGATCTCGGACTTGAAGCCGCCAGCGAGCTTGGTCAGCTTGGCAGATGCGCGGGCATGCAGGCCAAGCTTGTTGCTGATCGTGAGGGTGGACTTAATCATGCGCGGTCGAAGTCGGAACAATGCCGGAATTACCGCCCTGCAGGGCGCGGTCGGCCAGGGAATCCAGCGGCTGGCTGGCATAGCAGAGGCTACGCCACAGCATGGGCACGTTCACACCCGACAGCACACGTACGTGGTCGCCCGCCAAGCGCTGTGCGGCATTGCTGGGGGTGGCGCCGAAAACATCGGTCAGCACCAGCCACTCCAGCGTTCCAACCATGCGCGTGCGCGCAGCGGCTTCGACGTCGTCAGCTGACATTTCGGGCGTCACATCCAGCGCGGCCAGATTTCTTTGGCAATCCGGAAAGGTGTGCTCCGCCACCGACCTCAAGGCAGAGGCCAACGGGGCGTGAGCAATCACCAGCAGTCCTGCCATGGGCGCAAATTATCAGGGTGTGACTCGCAGGCCTTCGACGAAAGTGCGCCACACCTCCGTGTCGTCCTGCACACCTTGGAGTATCAACTGGTAGACCCGCAGGCCCTTGGCAAACACCGCGATGCGCGTCCCGCTGCCTCCGGAGCCAGGGGAGAAGCGGTAGCTCCCCGACTGTGGCATCGGCGTCGCGCCCGGAACGGCCAGCGGCGCCATCGGTCCAAGCGACTGGCCCAGCTTAGCGGCCAAGGCCCGCGGCATCTCTTCCAAGGCAGGCGAGAGGCGCTCGGGGCCGTCCAGGTCGGCCCAGGCGAGCGAAAACCGATAGCCGGCGGCCTCGCACACAGCCATCCCCATCGCGGGCCCGGTTGCGCTGGCCGCGCGGGCCTGCTGCGCCGGCTTGCAGGGGATGCGCAATTGCAGGCCTGAACCGGCGGGTGACATCTCGCGCCAATCCAGCGCGGGAGAACAGCCGCCGAGCGGCGCCGACACGGCAATGGCGATCAACAGGGTAGCGAGGCCGCGCATGCCCCATTGTCCGGCGCCCGAAGCCAGCAAGCCCCGTACAGTCGTGCCTTGCACTGCTGCTGGGCAGCCCGCCGTTCGGTGCTCCAGCTCTCAGAAACCGGCCTGACGCCCACACGGCGCCTAAGCAGGTGCCCAGAGAGCCTGCTCCGCAAGACCCCCCCAACCTAGGGTTGACCCCCGGGAGGGGGGATGGTCGCCGCAGGCTAGGCCCGGAGAGCATGGCGCCCCACTCGGGAGTGGCTGAAAGCGCCGCCAATCA
>CALMQC010000617.1 GCA_937871895.1 uncultured Roseateles sp.
GCGCAGCGACCGCCCCAACTGGAGCGCCCCAGCCAGCCCGGGCGGGACTTTGCCAACCCACACGCGGCAGAAGTCCAACGGCGGGTCTCGACCCGACCTACCGCTACCGCCCACTCGCAAATGACGCGACACCCAATCCCAAGTCATTGTCAAAAAAGGATTCACCGCAAATTCTCGATTTCGACAATACTGCGGTGATGAACTTCCTGCCCCTGCCCGACAACACCGTGCGTCAGGTGATCGACGCCCTGACCGTCTTTGCCGAGCACGGGCGCGTGAGCGTGGAGGCCAGCAAGCTGCGGGGCAGCATGTCCTGGAAGCGCGAGGGGGCCTACGAGTACCTGGTCAAGAACGTCCCGGGGCGGCGCACCCAGGAGCGGCTGGGCGCGCGCTCGGAGGCGACCGAAAAGGTCTTCCAGGACTACACGGCCCGCAAGGCGGCGATCGACGCGCGGCTGGCCAGCCTGGCCAGCGCGCTGGATGAGGCCGAACGGATGAATCGGGCCCTGAAGGCGGGGCGCACGCCCAATCTGGTGATCACGCTGCTCAAGGTGCTGGATGAGGCTGGGCTGTCGGCTCACTTCACGGTGGTCGGCACGCACGCGCTCTATGCCTACGAGACCGCCGCCAACGTGCGGGTCACGCCTGGGGCCTTGGCCACGCAGGACGTGGATCTGCTCTGGGACGCCCGACGCCGGGTGCAGTTCATGACGGACATGGAGCGGCTCGACAGCTCCATGCTCAAGGTGCTGAAGCGTGCGGACGCCAGCTTCGAGCGCAAGCCCGGGCAAAACGAAACCGCGATCAATGCGCGCGGCTTTGAGGTCGATTTCCTCCGGCGCCAACCAGTGGATGGCGACCCGCACCCGTTCCGCTTCTCGGGCGACGAGGACGACCTCTGGCCGGTGCAGGCCGAGCGTGCCGCCGTGCTGACCTCAGCGCCTCGGTTTGAGCATGCCGTCATTTCCGTCACCGGTCGCATGGCCACCATGCGCACCGTGGCTCCGCAGGTCTTCGTCGACTTCAAGCGCTGGATGGCTGAAGCCGCCCCGCAGCGCGATGCCGCCAAGCGCCGCCGCGACCGCCTGCAGGCCGACATCGTGCAGGCCCTGCTGGACCAGCAGCTGCTGGTGACCTGAAGCCGGACGTCGTGTTGCCAGGCACGCCCCGCGCCGACCCACCGCTGAGCCTCATGCCTTTCAGCACAGGCCACACCTCGCCCTTACCCTCGCCGGCCTTCAAACCCCAGCCCACCCCCATGCTCCGCCCCCTGCTGCTCACCCTCGCCGCACTCACGTCCGCCTGCACCCCTACCCAGCCGCCCGTGACGCCACCGGCCGCCGCTGCCTCGGCGCCTGCCTATCAGTACCAAGGCTCGGTGCAGCGGGCCCTGACCTTCACGTCCAAGATCACTGGCATCGAGTACCCGTATCACGTCTACCTGCCGGTGGGCTATGCGGCGTCCACCGAGCGCTACCCGCTGCTGGTGGCGACGGACGGGCAGTGGAGCTTCCCGGCATTCGCGCGGATGCTGGACCAGCGGCGCAAGCCCATGATCCTGGTCAGCATCGAGCAGGGCCCCGGTGACCGGCGGGCGATTGACTACACGCCCAAGGGCGCCACGGCCTATATGCGGGTGCTGAAGGAAGAGCTGATCCCGATGGTGGAGGCGCGATACCGCACGAGCGGCGTGCGCAGCTTCACGGGCACGTCCTACGGCGGCTTGCTGGGCGGGCTGCTGCTGAACGCGGAGACCGGCGAGCAGCCCTACTTCAGCCACTACCTGCTGTTTGATGCGGCCTTCTGGGCGCTGCGGCGCGAGCACTTGCAGCAAGAGACGCAGTTGCGCGCGCAGCGGCCGAACCTGCCGATCCACGTGATCCTGAGCAGCGCCACCATGGGCAACGAGCGCGACGTGAGGGCCTATGCGGCACGCTGGCAGGCGCATGGTTTTGCGGGCCTGAAGCTGGACTACAAGTCCTTCGACCTCAAGCACGACGACGTGGGCGACCCGTCCTTCGATTGGGCGATTGATCTGATCCGCTGACGGCCTTGCTCGGGGCCACGCCGGATGGCCGGCTGCGAGGCAGGGCTTGAGAATCGGTGCGCCGGGCGGGATCGTGTCCTCCCTTTCGGCCACTGCGATGCTGCCTACGCTTTCGAGCTTGCTACGCCGACGCTCAAGCCTCCCATGGCTGATTGTCCTGCTCGGCATCGTGGGCGCCTTGGCGGGCTGTGGCGGCGGAGGGTCCAGTAGCAGCAGCGTGGACGTCATCACGCCCGCGCCGTCCGCCCCGGCAGCGCCCTACACCTACGCCGGCAGCCTGGAGCGCGACCAGAGCATCACGTCCAAGCTCACCGGCATCACCTACCCCTTCCATGTCTACCTGCCACCGGGCTACGCGGGCTCGACCACGCGCTACCCGGTGCTCTACGCGACGGACGGGCAGTGGATCTTCTCGTCCTTCTCGCGCATGCTGGACCAGCGGCGCAAGGACGTGATCCTGGTCAGCATCGAGCAGGGCCCAGGCGACCGGCGCGCCATCGACTACACCTTGGTGGGCGGCTCCACCTACATGCGCTTCCTCAAAGAGGAGCTGGTGCCGCTGATCGAGGCGCGCTACCGGACCTCGGACACGCGCAGCTTTGTCGGCACCTCGTACGGCGGCCTGCTGGGCGCACAGCTGCTGGCCAAGGAGCCGGTGGCGGCGCCCTACTTCAAGAACTACCTGCTGTTTGACGGCGCCTTCTGGGCGCTGACGGGCGCGATCGTGGCCGAGGAGGACGCCCGCTTCGCTACCAGCAAGAGCCTGGCCGTGCACCTGGTGCTGACCAGCGCCAACGCGCCGGGCAATGTGCAGGATGTGGACCGCTACGAAGCCCGCTACCGGGGCCGCGGCTACACGGGCCTCACCATCGACCGCAAGTCCTTCAACATCGCGCACAACGACGTGGCCGACCCGTCGTTCGATTGGGCGGCCGATCTGCTCTGAGCGCGCGCTGCAGGCCCGCAGGCCCGCAGGCGGCGGGGCTGAGCCTCAACTTGCAGCCTGCGCCCCCAGCCCCCGCCGGAAGGCGCGCGGCGACATGCCCGTGGCGCGCGCGAACACGCGGCTGAAGTGGGCCGCATCCGCAAAGCCCAGTGCCTCGGCCACGGCGCCGACCGGCGCCTGGGTGTAGGCCAGTTGGCGCCGCGCCTCGCGCACCAGGTGCTCATCGATCAGCTTGGACGCGGGCTGGCCCGTGGCGTCGCGCGTGAGGCGGCTGAGGTGGCCGGGCGTGACGGCGAGCGCCCGTGCGTAGTCGGCCACGGACCAGCGCGCCGTCAGTTGCTCGTCCAGCAAGGCCTGGAAGCGCGCCAGCAGCGGCGGTGGCGCCGCACTGTCCACGGCGGCATCGGCATGCTCGGCCAGCAACCGCGCGGTGTAGCCCACCAGCGTGGCGCCGAGCCCGCGCAACACCAGCGCCCGCGCGGGCGCGCGGCCCTCGAACTCGCTCATCAATTGCGCCACCAGGCCCGCCAATGGCGCCGGTGCCGGCACCACGGCGGCTTGCGCCAGCACGCGGCGCACCTCGCCGCTGCTGCCCGGCGCCAGGGCGTCGAGCATCACGTCGGGCAGCGTCGTGACCCAGCCTTGCGTGCCGCGCTCGAAGCGGAAGGCATGCACCACGCTGCTGGGCACATTGACGAGGCTCATGGGCGGCAGCGCGCGCAGCTGCCCCTCCAGCTGCACCTCGCCACGCCCACGCTGCAGCAACAACACCTGGTGCAGGCGCGCATGCCGGTGCGGGGCCAGCTCCCAGTCGTACTGCACCGAGCGGGCGGCGATGGTTTCGCAGTGCAGCACGTCGGGCAGCTCGCTGGATTCGCCGAACAGGCTCCAGCTGGCGATGTAGGGGTTTGCCTTGGACATGCACGAATCGTACAAATGTTGGCGCGTTCCATCGCTTCCGGCAGACGCGGGCTGGCTTTAAGTTCGCCCCTTTCTCGCGGCCTGCCGCCGCGACGAGACCGAGACGACTACAAGGAGACTCCTGCATGAAGACCCAGGTTTGCATCATTGGTGGTGGCCCGTCGGGGCTGATGCTGTCCCAGCTGCTGCACCTCAAGGGCATCGAGACCGTGGTGCTGGAGCGGCAGACCCGCGACTATGTGCTGTCGCGCATCCGCGCCGGCGTGCTGGAGCACGGTTTCGCCAAATTGATGCGCGAGGCCGAGTGCGGCGAACGCATGGACCGAGAGGGCGAGATCCACGAGGGCTTCTTCGTGGCGCGAGGCGAACAGATGCAGCGCGTGGACCTGCACGCCCACACCGGCAACTCGGTGATGGTCTACGGCCAGACCGAACTGACGCGTGACCTCTATGAGGCGCGCGACCGGATGAAGGGCATCGTCATCCACCAGGCCGAGGACGTGCAACCGCACGACCTGACGACTGACAAGCCCTATGTCACCTTCCGCCACAACGGGATGGACGAGCGCGTGGACTGCGACTACGTGATCGGGGCCGACGGCTTCCACGGCGTGAGCCGCCGCTCCATCCCCAAGGACGTGCTGCGCGAGGTCGAGAAGGTCTACCCCTTTGGCTGGCTGGGCGTGCTGTCGCGCACCAAGCCTGTGTCGCCCGAGCTCATCTACTCGAACAACGAGCGCGGCTTTGCGTTGTGCTCGCTACG
>CALMQC010000618.1 GCA_937871895.1 uncultured Roseateles sp.
TGCGCACCGTCAGCCAGGCGGGCGCGCGCATCAAGTACGAGCCCGATGCAGCCGGCGTGCCGCGCGGCGGCATCTGCCTCGACATCCTGCATGCGGTGCAGCGCGTGGACCCAGGCCTGCGGTTTCCGGGCGTGGAGCAGCCGCACCCCTTGCGCCGCGTTGAGCTGCTGCTGGAGGAAGGTGGCATCGACGTGTTCTTCTGCCTGCTGCGCAGCCCCGAGCGGGCCCAGCGCTGGCACTACGCGCCAACGCCGCTGTACGGCGTGCGCCATGCCGTCGTGCTGCGCGCAGAGCCGCCGCTGCATGTGACGGGCTACGAAGCGCTGGCGCTGTTGAGCCGCCAGCAGCCAGTGGTGGTGATGCGCGGCAGCATCCTGGTGCAGGCGCTCAAGCGCGAGGGTGTGGCGGTGACCGAGGTGGCCTCGGACCGCGAGGCGCTGGAGATGCTGCTGCGTGGCCGTGCCTCGGCCGTGTACGGCCAGGAGCAAAATCTGCAACAGGCCATCCGCGACGCGCAACTGGGTGCGCGGGTTCGGCTGCAGAGCCAGGGCTTTCCGCTGGAGCATCAATACCTCGTGTACCGCAAAGACCTCCCACAAGCGGCGGTGGACCGCCTCAACGCAGCGCTCAAGCGCCTGGAAGCCGACGGCAGCCTGCGCCGCATCGCCGAGGCCCCCCGGTGAGCGCCCGCCCGCTCTTCCTGCCGCCTGACGGCCACCCGCGATGCCCTTGGTGTGCGGCGTCGCCGGGCGACGCGCTCTACCTGCGCTACCACGACGAGGAGTGGGGCTTCCCGGTGGCCGACGAGGCCCGCTTGTTCGAGAAACTCTGCCTCGAAGGTTTTCAGAGCGGCTTGTCGTGGCGCACCATCCTGCACAAGCGCGAGGGCTTTCGGCGCGCATTCGAGGGCTTTGACGTGCACCGCCTCGCCCGCTGGGGCGAGGCCGAGGTGCAGCGCTTGCTACAGGACGAAGGCATCGTGCGGCATCGCGGCAAGATCGAGGCGACCTTGAACAACGCGGCGCGCTGCGTCGAGCTGGTGGCCGAGGTGGGCAGCCTGGCGGCCTATGTGTGGCGCTTCGAGCCCGAGCCGGGCGAGGCGGTGCACCAACTCAATGAGTCCGGGCCCTCGCGCCGGCTTTCAAGCGACTTGAAGCGCCGGGGCTGGAAGTTCGTGGGGCCGACCACCATGCATGCCTTCCTGCAGGCGATGGGCCTGATCAATGACCATGACCGGCGCTGCAGCGTCTACCCGGCCGCCGAGGCGGCGCGGCGCGCCTTCCAGCGGCCCGTTCACTTGCCGTGACAGGCCTTGAACTTGCGGCCAGAGCCGCAGGGGCAGGGGTCGTTGCGGCCGACCTTGGGCTGGTCGCGCCGGATGGTGTCCACGTGGTAGCGCGCGGCTTGCGTCAGGTCGTTGAGGTCGGCGACGCAGGCCACCAGCTCCTCGACGGCGTCGTCCACGTCCTTGAGCGGGTGCTCGCGGTCCAGCGTGGCGAGGATTTCCTTCTCTTCGTCGGTCTCGGCCGGCAGATGCCGGAACAGCCGCGCCAGCGCGGTGTCGATGCCGGGCTCGTCGATCTCGCCCAGCTCGGGATAGCGCTCCAGTGCATGGGCAAACCCCGAGACCCAGGCCAGCAGCGGCCGTGAGGCCGGCGCCAAGGCCGCATAGGTGTCGTGCTGCAGCTGCTCGGCCTCACTGAGCGGCTGGTCGCCAGACGCGGCCGCTTCGTCTTCCGGTTGGTCAACGACGACGGGGTCGAACCAGCCCTGCTCGGCCAAGGAGCGCTGCAAGGCGCTGTGGCGGCGGCGGGTGAGGGTGGTGATGCGGTCGAGCCAAGCCGGGTCGACGTCGGTGGGCAGCGCACGGCCGTCGAAGTCGAAGATGCCGGGCAGCCACTCGGCTTCGTCGATCAGCCGGGGCTGGATCAGGACGCCGCAGAGGTAGCCGTCGAGCATGGCGACGTCCAGGGCCTCCAGCGGCTTCGGGGTGTTGGCAAGGAGTGCGTCGAGTTCGGCGAACTCGGCGTCTAGCAGGTCGTTGGGCAGGCTCATGAGACGGGCGGGAAAAGCCCGTCAGTGTCCGTCATTCAGCGCCGGGGCGCTGTCACTCAGGGGCGAACTCGATCTGCACCGCCACCTGCTGGGCGGTCTTGACCGGCTCGAAGCGCCACTGGCGCACGGCCTCGGCGGCGGCATAGCCCAGGCGCTTGACGGAGGCCTTGAGGACGTTGGCGTTGGAGACGCGGCCGTCGGGTTCGACGGTGAAGCTGATTTGCGCAAAGCCACGCTCGTTCAGTTCAAAGCCGGCGGGCAGCTCGGGGTCGACGCGCTTAATCAGGTTCAGCGCGGGCTCGCTCGCGGTCTCGGCCACGGCGCTGGAGGCCGGCACTTCGACGGCGGGCTGCGCCTGCGAGGGGGCGTACTGCGTGGCGCCCGCGCTGGCCGGGGCGCTGCTGGTGTAGGCGGTGTTTGCAGGCTGCGAGTCGGCGGCGTAGCCGGCGGCGGTTGGGTTGGCCTGCAGCATGGCTTCGGGCGAGGCAGCGGTGGCAGCGGCGGCGCTGCT
>CALMQC010000619.1 GCA_937871895.1 uncultured Roseateles sp.
CCACTACGGCCTGGCCTGGCGCACGCACGCCGACGGCTACATCCCCATGCGCGGCCTCGTGATGGACTTCCCCGACGAGGCCGCGCTGCGCGGCATCGACGAGGCCTTCATGTATGGCCCCGCCTTCCTCGTCCGCCCCGTCACGCGCTCGGTCAAGTACGCCGAGCTGCCGCGCGCCCGCACCATCCCCGCGACCGCGCTGCGCACGCCCGATGGGCAACCGGGCCTCGCCGTCACCTACTACCAGGGGACGAACTTCGAGAAGCAAGCCGGCCAGGCCGTCTCCACCACGGTGGACCACAACTGGCCCGAGCCGCCGCTCAGCAGCTTCCCACCCGGGCTCACCAGCATCAACAACTTCTCGGCCCGCTGGGTCGGCCAGCTGATCGCGCCCGAGTCGGGCGAGTACGAGATCGGCCTAGAGGGTGATGACGGCTTCCGCCTCTGGCTCGACGACAAGCTCTTGATCGAGGACTGGAAGAACGGCGCCACCCGCCGCGAGAGCGTGAAGGTGTCGCTGCAGAAGGACCAGGTTGCCCGCGTGCGCATCGAGTTCTACCAAGGCGGCGGCGAGCGCAACCTGCGCCTCTCGTGGCGCACGCCCGCCCAACTCAAGGCCCTGGCCGAAGAGCAGGCCAATGTCGACCCGCGCATCGCCACGCGCCTGCCCTCGGGCAGCGACTGGTTCGACTTCTGGACGGGCGCCCGCCACAGCGGCGGCAGCACGGTGCAAGAGGAATATCCGCTCGACCGCTTCCCGCTCTTCGTGCGCGCCGGCAGCATCGTGCCCATGGGCCCGGTGCTGCAGTACGTCAACGAGCAGCCCAAGGCCCCGATCGAGATCCGCGTCTACCCCGGCCGTGACGCCAGCTTCACGCTCTACGAGGACGACGGCGACAGCTACGCTTACGAGCGTGGTCAGCGCGCGACCGTGCAGCTGCGTTGGGACGACGCCAAGCGCCAGCTGCAAGTGGCTGCGCGTGAAGGCAGCTTCCCCGGCCTTGTTCAACAGCGCCAACTTCAGGTCCGCCTGATGCCGGCCACCGCGAAATCCAAACCCGCGCCCGCGCGCACCGTGACGTATCGGGGCCAAGCCCTGACACTGCAGTTCCCTTAAAAGCCCGCCGTACCACCCATAAGCACTCTCCAGGAGACCTTCCATGCGCTTCCCCCGTCGCACCCTGCTGGCCCTTTCGCTCGCGCTGCCCGCGCTGTCCGCCTTCGCCGCCCCGCTGGTGATGGGCTTCTCGCAAGTCGGCGCCGAGAGTGAATGGCGCACGGCCAACACCGCCTCCGTCAAGTCGGCCGCCAAGGAAGCCGGCATCACGCTGAAGTTCGCCGACGCGCAGCAGAAGCAAGAGAACCAGGTCAAGGCCATCCGCAGCTTCATCGCCCAGAAGGTTGACGTCATCGCCTTCTCGCCCGTCGTCGAGTCGGGCTGGGAGACCGTGCTGAAGGAAGCCAAGGCCGCCGGCATCCCCGTCATCCTGACCGACCGCGCCGTCAAGGTCACGGACGACTCGCTTTATGTGACCTTCATCGGCTCCGACTTCGTCGAAGAAGGCCGCAAGGCCGCCAAGTGGCTGCTGGACCGTGTCGCCAAGAGCACCGCCCCGGCCATCAACGTCGTCGAGCTGCAAGGCACCGTGGGCTCCGCTCCGGCCATCGACCGCAAGAAGGGCTTTGAGGAAGTCATCAAGAGCAACGCCAAGATCCAGATCATCCGCTCCCAGTCCGGCGACTTCACCCGCGCCAAGGGCAAGGAAGTGATGGAGTCCTTCCTGAAGCAAAAGGACAAGAAGATCGACGTGCTCTACGCGCACAACGACGACATGGCGATTGGCGCGATTCAAGCCATTGAAGAAGCTGGTCTGAAGCCTGGCGTGGACATCACCATCATCTCGATCGACGGCGTGCGTGGTGCGTTTGAGGCGATGAAGGCTGGCAAGCTCAATGTGACCGTTGAATGCAACCCGATGCTGGGGCCGCAGTTGATGCAGCTGGCCAAGGATGTGGTGGCCAAGAAGCCGGTTGAGAAGCGCGTCAAGGTCATCGAGGGCGTGTTCACGGCGGATCAGGCGGCGAAGGAGCTGCCGAATCGGAAGTA
>CALMQC010000620.1 GCA_937871895.1 uncultured Roseateles sp.
AGATCCGCATCGGCTACTGGCCCGTGGCCGCCGGCCTGCCCTTCTATGCCGCCGTCGAGAAGGGCTACTTCAAGGAAGCGGGCCTCGACGTCGAAGCCGTCAAGTTCGCGGGCGCCCAGCAGGTGATGGAGGCCATGCTCGCCGGCCGCTGTGACGGCAGCTCCAACGGCACCGGCTCGGGCAACCTCGGCGTGGGCGAGATCGCCTCGCCCGGGCTCTTCAAGATCATCGCCACCAACCCGAGCAATGCCACCTATGTGCTCGACGAGTTCCTGGTCCCGAAGGACAGCCCCATCAAGAGCATCGCCGAGCTCAAGGGCAAGCGCGTTGCCAGCGGCCCCGGCATCCAAAACCGTGTGCTGGGCCAGACCGTGCTGGAGCGCGCGGGCGCCGGTGGCACGCCCGTGACGGAGCTGCCCATCGGCCAGCACGTCGCCGCGCTCGCAGCGGGTCAGGTCGATGCCGTCTACACGCTGGAACCCACCGGCACCGTCGGCCGCCTCAATGGCACGACGCGCGTGCTGGAGGCCGGCGTGATTGCCAAGTACATCCTCGGTGACCCGAACGCCCCCTGGCACGGCGGCTCGGCCTCGCTGACGACCGAGTTCATCAAGAAGTACCCCGCCGAGACCAAGAAGTACATCGCCGCCTACGCGCGCGGCATCGAGCTCGTCCGCAAGGACCCCGCCGAGGCCCGCAAGTACCTGAAGGGCTACACCGCCATCGAGGGCCCGCTGACCGGCGAGGTGCCCCTGGCCTCCTACATGCTCTACAACGAGTTCAAGCCGAGTGACCTTGCTGCCTTCCAGAAGTTCTTCGACCTCTTTACCGAGAAGGGCGTGTTCGAGAAGAAGCTGGACGTGGCGTCCCTCCTGTTCAAAGGCTGATCATGGACAGCACCACCCCCAGTTCCGCAGCGCCCTGGTCGGCGCCCACGGCGGCCGCGCCACCGCGCCCGCGCCTCAACCCGCAGTGGGTCCTGCCCATCCTCGGGCCCCTGGTGCTCTTCGTCATCTGGGACCTGGTGGTGCGCTTTGGCCTGATCAAGCCCATCCTGCTGCCGCCGCCGCTGGCCACCCTGGGCACGCTCTTCAGCGGCCTGGCCGGCGGCCCGCTGCTCGGAGACTTCGCCGTCACCGTGTGGCGCACGGTGCAGGCCTTCTTCATCGCCGCCGTCATCGGCATGCCGCTGGGCGTGCTGCTGGGCAGCAATGAGAAGGCCTACCGCAGCGTCGAGCTCTTGATCGACTTCTTCCGCTCCACGCCCTCGTCGGCGCTGATCCCGCTGTTCCTGTTGATCTTCGGCGTGTCGGACATCAACAAGGTCGCCATCGCGGCGTTTGGCGCCTTCCTGATCGTGGTGTTCAACAGCGCCTATGGCGTCATCAATGCGCGCAAGCAGCGCGTCATGGCGGCCAAGGTGATGGGCGCCACGCGCTGGCAGATCTTCAAGGACGTGCTGGTCTGGGAGAGCCTGCAGCCCAGCTTTGTGGGCCTGCGCTCGGCCGTGTCGATGGCGCTTGTGATCGTGGTCGTGGCCGAGATGTTCATCGGCTCTGACAACGGCCTCGGTCACCGCATCATCGACGCCCAGCAGGTGCTCAACGTCAAGACCATGTACGCCGCCATCCTCGCGGCCGGCATCCTGGGCTATGTGCTCAACATCCTCTTCCTCGTCATCGAGCGCAAGATCGTCCACTGGAGCGGCCGATGAACACCGTCCTCAACGCCCCCGTCGTGGCCGATGTGCCGCAGCGCCCCTTCCGGCCCGGCCCGGCCGGCACGCACATCACCATCCGCGGCCTGACCAAGTACTTCGCCGGCTGGCCGCTGTACGAGAACTTCGACCTCGACATCCCCAAGGGCAAGATCGTCTCGGTCTTCGGCCCCAACGGCTGCGGCAAGAGCACGCTGATCAACATGATCGCGGGCCTCATCCCCATCGACTCGGGCCAGATCCTGTTCGACGGCAAGAGCCTTGCCGACACCAAGATCGGCTACGTGTTCCAGAACTACCGCGAGGCGATGTTCCCGTGGATGCGCACCATCGACAACATCGCCTACCCGCTCAAGCTGGAGGGCCGCAGCAAGGCCGAGGTGGACCGGCGCATGGCCGAGCTGGTCGAGTCCTTCGACGTCAAGTTCGACCTGAACCGCTTCCCGTATGAACTCTCCGGCGGCCAGCAACAAACCGCCTCCATCATGCGGGCCTTGGCGCCCAACCCCGAGGTGCTCTTCCTCGACGAGCCCTTCTCGGCGCTCGACTTCGAGATGACGCTCTTCATCCGCGAGAAGTTGCAGGAGGTCTTCATGCAGACCGGCACCACCATGCTGCTGGTCTCGCACGACCTCGAAGAAGCCGTCTACCTCGCTGACGAAGTGCTGCTGCTGACCAAGCG
>CALMQC010000621.1 GCA_937871895.1 uncultured Roseateles sp.
CGAACCCTCGTATGAAGCTTGGGAAGCTGCCGTTCTACCATTGAACTACACCCGCAGCGGCGCGAATTATAGGCAGCGGATGGAAGCCGACCGGCGGGGCAAGCCCGGGCTTGGAGGTGACTTCCGTGGGGTCTTGTGCGGGCCCCCTACAGTCCGCAGCATGAGCGATCCAGCGACTGCCCAGACCTCCTTCCAAGCACCTTCTGTCTGGCGTCTGGCGCTGCGGCAGCTGTGGCGCGACTGGCGGGCCGGCGAGTTGCGGCTGCTGGGCCTGGCTGTGCTGCTGGCCGTGGCCGCCGCCACGGCCGTGGGCTTTTTGTCGGACCGGCTGGACCGGGGCCTGAAGCGCGACGCGGCCAAGCTGCTGGGCGGCGACGTGGTGGTGGCCAGTGACCAGCCCACGCCAGCCCCGCTGGAAGCCCTGGCCGCCCAGCACGGGCTCACGCTCTCACGCACGGTCACCTTCCCAAGCATGGCGCGCCTGCCTGACGACCTTGGGGGCGACACCCGCTTGGTGTCGGTCAAGGCGGTGGATGACAACTACCCGCTGCGGGGCGAGGTCAAGCTGTCTGAGCCGCCCGCGCCCAAGAGCCGCCAGCCGCAGCCCGGCGAGCTGTGGGTGGACCCGGCGCTGATCCAGGCGCTGAACCTCAAGCTCGGCGACACGCTCTGGCTCGGTGACAGCGAGTTTGCCGTGGCGGGGGTGATCGACGTCGAGCCCGACCGGGGTGCCGGCTTCATGAACTTTGCGCCGCGCGTGATGCTGAACCGTGCCGACCTGGCGGCGACGGGCCTGATCCAGCCGGCCAGCCGCGTCACCTACCGCATGGCCGGTGTGGGCCCGCAGGCCAAGGACTTTGCCAAGGCAGCGCGTGCGGTGATTGAGCAGCAGGCCGTGCGTGGTGTGCGACTGGAATCGCTGGAGGCCAACCGCAGCGAAATGCAGCAAACGCTGGACCGCGCGGGCAAGTTCCTGCGCCTGGTGGCCATGCTCTCGGCCCTGCTGGCCGCCGTGGCCGTGGCGCTGGCCGCGCGGGACTTTGCGGCACGGCACCTGGATGACTGCGCCATGCTGCGCGTGCTGGGCCAGCCGCAGCGCCGGATTGCGGCGGTCTATGCGCTGGAGTTCCTGCTGGCCGGCCTCATGGCCGCCATCGCGGGAGTGTTGGTGGGCTTGATCGCACAGCAAGGCTTTGTGGCGCTGCTGTCGGGCCTGGTGAGCGCGGACCTGCCCGCCCCGGGCGCCCTGCCCGCCTTGCTGGGCTTGGGGCTGGGGCTGGCCCTGCTGGCGGGCTTTGGCCTGCCGCCGGTGTTGCAGCTGGCGGCGGTGCCCGCGATCCGCGTGATCCGGCGCGACTTTGGCGCACCGCGTGCCAGCGGCTTGATCGTCGGTGGCCTGGGCGTGGCGGGCCTGGCCGGTGTGCTGGCCTTGATTGCCGACGACTGGATGCTGGGCGGCATCACGCTGGCGGGCTTCGGCATCGCGGCGGCTTGCTTTGCGCTGCTGGCGCGGCTGTGCGTGGCCCTGCTGCGCCGCCTGTTGCCGAGCGGCCCGCAGACCAGCGCCGCCTGGCCGCGCTGGCTGCTGCTGGCGACCCGGCAGGTCAGTGCGCGGCCGGGCCTGGCGGTGGTGGAGGTGACCTCGCTGTCCCTCGGCCTGCTGGCGCTGGCCTTGCTGGTGCTGCTGCGCACCGACCTGATCGACGCCTGGCGCTCGGCCACGCCGGCCCAGGCGCCCAATCGCTTCGTGATCAACATCCAGCCCGATCAGGCGGAGGCCTTCCGCAGCCTGCTCACGCAGGCGGAGGTGAAGGACTTTGACTGGTACCCGATGTTCCGGGGCCGCCTCTCGGCCATCAATGGGCAGCCGGTCAAGCTCGACAGCTACACCGACCCGCAAGCCCGCCGCCTGGCCGAGCGCGAGTTCAACCTCAGCCACAGCGCCCGATTGCCTAGCCACAACCAGGTGACGGGCGGCCAGTGGGTGGACGACGAAGCCGGCGGCCTGAGCGTGGAAGCGGGGTTGGCCAAGACCCTGGGTCTCAAGCTCGGTGACAGCCTGCGCTTTGATGTGGCCGGGCAGGCGCTGGAAGCGCGCGTCACCAGCCTGCGCAAGGTGGAATGGAGTTCGATGCGGGTGAACTTCTTCGTGATCTTCCCGAACGCCGAGTTGGCGAACGTGCCGGCGACCCAGATTGCCGCGTACCGCGTCCCGGGCGATGCGGCCGCCACGCGTGAGCTGGACCGCCGTCTGGCCCGCGAGTTCCCGAACATCACCGCCATTGACGTGACGGCCCAGCTCGATCAGGTGCAGGGCGTGGTCAGCCAGGTGATCCAGGCCGTGCAGGCGCTCTTCCTGTTCACGCTGGCCACGGGCTTGATCGTGCTGCTGGCGGCGCTGGCGTCCACCCGTGAAGCCCGGGCGCGCGAGTTTGCGCTGATGCGCGCGCTGGGCGCCCAGGCCCGCTTGTTGCGCCAGGTCCAGCGTGCGGAGTTGCTGGGGGTGGGCCTGCTGGCCGGCGTGCTGGCAGGTGGCTCGGCCACGGTGATCGGGGCGCTGCTGGCGCGACGCGTGTTTGACTTTGCCTGGCAGCCCTCGCCCCTGCCCTTCGGCCTCACGGCCCTGGCCGGGGCGGCACTCACCCTGCTGGCGGGCTGGTGGCTGCTGCGCGGCGTGCTGCAGCGGCCCGTGGTGGCCTCGCTGAGGGCGGCGACGACGGAGTAGCAAGCCGGCCGGGCGGCGAAGTTTTACGGGGGTGGAGAATTGCCGGTTACGCCCTTTGGAACCGGCCACCATGTTCACCCGTCACGGCATGACCCTCCGCGCCCTGTTGACCATTCCCTACCTGGGCTTGGTCTTGGGCTTGGCCGCCGTGATTGGCGCTCTGTCTTACGCCTCGGGCCGCGAAGCCGTGAACACGCTGTCAGCCAAGTTGCTGACGGACACGGTGCTGCGCATTGAGCAGGCAATCGCCAAGCACGTGTCGGGCTCCGAAGCCGTGCTGGAAGCCGCCTTCCCCTCGGGCATGACAGCGCCGCCCGACATCGAGTCCGACCTGCCGCAGTTGCGCACGCGCTTCTGGCTCGCCACCTCGGTGCACCGCGACCCCAACAACTACGCCTACTTTGGCGACCGGCATGGGCGCTTCTTCGGGTTGTGGCGGCATTCGGCCTCCGAGGCCGAGCTGCGGCTGCGCCTCAAGGGCGAGGGCCCCCGGGCGATCCGCCGCTTCGAGGGCATCAACGGCGCCCTGGGTGCGCCCACCATCGAGAGCCGCGTCTACGACCCACGCGAGCGGCTCTGGTTCAAGGCCGGGCAGTCGCAGGCCAACGCCTGGACGGCCGTCTACATCGACTTCAAGACCGAAGAGCTGGTCTGCACCCGTGCCAAGCGCGTGCTCGGCACCGAAGGCCAATTTGAGGGCGTGGTCGCCACCGACCTCTCCCTGCTGCAGATCAACCAGTTCCTGCAGAAGCTCTCCATCAGCCAGCGCGGCCTGGCCATGGTCGTGGAGCCCAATGGCGACCTGATCGGCGTCTCGCGCGGGCCCAACCTCAAGCCCGGCGCCGAGGGCCGCCCCGCGCGCCTGAACGCCGCCGAGAGCGCCGACGCCCTGGTGCGCGCCACCTATGCCCGCACCCAAGAGCTGCTGGCCCGCAACGGCCCCGGCGGCCCGCGCACCGCGACCCTGACCGACGAGCAAGGCGAAGCGGTGGAGATGGGTTTTGCCCGCATCCGCGACGACGCCGGTCTCGACTGGATCGTGATGGTGGCCGTGCCGCGCGACGACTTCCTGCACTCCATCACGCAGAACTTCTACATCACGCTCGCCGTGGCGCTGATCTTTGCCGCAGGCACCACCGTCATCGGGCTCTCGGTGCTCAGCACCGTGCGGCAACAGCTGCTCAAGTTTGCCGAGGCGGCGCGCCGCATTGGCGATGGCGACATGAGCACCCCGCTGGCCGTGGAACGCCGCGACGAGCTGGGCGAACTGGCACGCAGCTTTGCCACCATGCAAACGCGCTTGCTGACCGACACGCTCACGGGCCTGGCCAACCGCGACGCGCTGCTGCGCCGCATCGAAGAGCGCGTCAGCCACCAGCGCCGGCGGCAGGACGCGCGGCCCTTTGCGCTGTTCTTCATCGACCTCAACGAGTTCAAAGCCATCAACGACCGTCTGGGCCACGACGTGGGCGACCGTGTGTTGAAGGAGGTGTCGCAACGCCTGCAAGACACCGTGCGCCAACAGGACCTGGTGGCGCGGTATGCCGGCGATGAGTTCGTCGTGCTGATCGACAGCGTGGACAGCCGCCGCGAGGCCGAGACCCTGCGCGACCAGTTGCGGCGCGTGCTGGCGCAGCCGCTGCTAGCCCTGGCCGACATCGACGATGCGCCCGAGAACGCTGGCGGTGCCGTGGGCTTGGCGCTCTTCCCGGACGACGGCCAGGACTGCGACACCCTGCTCAAGCGCGCGGACGCGGACATGTACGTCGAGAAAACCCGATATTGATGAGCCCCTCGCCCAGTCCCGCCGCGCTTGACGCGGGCGGGACTGGTCGGTCCCCCGAGGGGACGCAGCTGCTCGCGGCATTGAGCCGCAAGCAGCCTCTGACGGGCCGGCTTGGGGCGGCCCGGCGCTCGGCCCCAAATGCCGGCGAGGCTCGTCGCGGGTCCCTAAAATGCGC
>CALMQC010000622.1 GCA_937871895.1 uncultured Roseateles sp.
CCGACGGCGCCAGCCACCTCGGCCCGCTGCAAGACGCCAACACCCGCCGCTACGATGCCCCGAACGACGCCAGCACCGAGCGCGATCTGCGCGGTGGCTGGTACGACGCCGGCGACCTCAACAAGTACACGAGCTGGACGGCTGGCTACGTCGTGGACCTGCTGCACGCCTACAGCCAGAACAAGGCCATCTGGACCGACGACTTCAACATCCCCGAGTCCGGCAATGGCCTGCCCGACCTGCTGGACGAAGTGAAGTGGGGCCTCGACTGGCTGGTGCGCATGCAGGAGGCCGACGGCTCGGTGCTGTCCATCCAGGGCCTGGCGTCGGCCAGCCCGCCCTCAGCCGCCACGGGCGCCAGCCTGTATGGCAAGGCCAGCACTTCAGCCACGCTGGCCGCAGCCGCCGCCTACGCCTACGGCGCCAAGGTCTACGGCAGCTACGGCAGCGCCGCCTTCAACACCTACGCCGCCGACCTGACCGACCGCGCCAAGAAGGCCTGGGACTGGGCCCTGGCCAACCCCAACGTCACCTTCTTCAACAACGACTCGGCTCAGGGTACCGGCGGCCTCGGCGCCGGCCAGCAGGAGACCGACGACAAAGGCCGCGCCCAGGCGCGCCTGGTGGCGGCCATCTACCTCTTCGAGCTGACCGGCGAAGCGCGCTTCCGCGACTACGTGGACGCCCACTACACCGAGGCACCGATGTTCGCCTCCTCGTGGCTCTCGCCCTTCTCGTCCGGCATCACGCGCCCGCTGCTGCACTACGCGTCCCTGCCCGGCGCCACCACCCGCGTGGCCAGCGCCATCCAGAACCGCTACGTCGAGCTGTGGGAGCGCGACGACTACGCCGGCTGGGGCGCCATCAAGGCCAAGCGCGACCCCTACCGCGCCTACCTGACCGACTACACCTGGGGCAGCAATGGCGTCAAAGCCTTGGCCGGCGGCATGTTTGCCGACCTCGGCACCTACAGCCTCAGCGCCCGCAGCAGCGCGGACATCAGCAACGCCGGGGCCGACTACCTGCACTACCTGCACGGCGTGAACCCACTGGGCAAGGTCTACCTGTCCAACATGGGCAAGTTCGGCGCCACCAACTCGGTCGATCAGTTCTATCACACGTGGTTTGCCGACGGCAGCGCCAAGTGGGACAGCGTCAAGACCTCCACCTACGGCCCCGCGCCCGGCTTCCTCGTCGGCGGGCCCAACTTTGGCCAGTACGACTGGGACAGCCGCTGCCCCGGCGTCTCGCCGCAGTGCGGCACGGCCCGCCCCACGCCGCCCTACGGCCAGCCCGCCCAGAAGGCCTACAAGGACTTCAACGACAGCTGGCCGCTCAACTCCTGGTCCGTGACCGAAAACTCCAACGGCTACCAGACGGCCTACATCCGCCTGCTCGCCCGCTTCGTCAAGTGACCGCACCGCTGCTCGCATGAACCTCGTCTTCAACGCCCTTCCCTGGCTGCGCGCCCTCCCCTGGGCATTGCGCCTCCTCGCCACCGCTGGCCTGCTCATCAGCGCCTTCACCCTGCACGCCGCCCCGCGCGAGCGTGAGCGCCTCGACGCCGGCTGGCGCTTTGCCTACGGCCATGCGCAGGACGCCCAGCAGGACTTCAAGCACAGCCTGCGGCCCTTCTTCTTTGCCAAGGCCGGCTATGGCGATGGGCCTGCGGCGCGGGACTTTGACGACCGCACCTGGCGGCGCGTGGACCTGCCGCACGACTGGGCCGTGGAGCTGCCCTTTGACGCGCGCGGCGACACCAACCACGGCTCCAAGGCCATCGGCCGGCCCTTCCCCGAGAACAGCGTCGGCTGGTACCGGCGCGAGCTGAACATCCCCGCCAGCGACCAAGGCCGCCGCATTGCGCTGGAGCTGGACGGCGTCTTCCGCGACAGCGTGGTCTGGGTCAACGGCCACTACATCGGGCGTGAGCACAGCGGCTACGCCAGCACCCGCTACGACATCACCGACTACCTGCACTACGGACAGAAGAACGTCGTCGCCGTGCGCGTGGACGCCACCGGCATGGAGGGCTGGTGGTACGAGGGCGCGGGCATCTACCGCCACGTCTGGCTCAGCAAGACGGCGCCGCTGCACGTGGGCCACTGGGGCACGTTCGTGCGGGCCGACGTCTCGGGCATCAAGGGCAACCAAGCCGCACGTGCCGTATTGACCGTCGACACCACCGTGGTGAACGACAGCAAGGCCCCCGCGCGCTACACCCTCACCCACGAGGTGCTGGACCCCGACGGCCGCCCCGTCGCCCGCCGCAGCCTGCCGGACGCCAGCCTGGCCGCCGCCGCGCAAGGCGAGGCCAGCGCCCGCATCGAGCTCCAAGCCCCGCGCCTCTGGTCCCTCAGCACCCCGCAGCGCTACACCCTCGTCACCGAGCTGCGCCAGGGCAACGAGGTGGTGGACCGAAGCACCACGCCCTTCGGCATCCGCAGCATTCGCTTCGATGCCCATCAAGGCTTCTTCCTCAACGGCCAGCACGTCAAGCTGCAGGGCACCAACAACCACCAGGACCATGCCGGTGTCGGCGTCGCGCTGCCCGATGCCCTCATCGAGTGGCGGCTGCAGCGGCTCAAGACCATGGGCGTCAACGCCATCCGCTCGGCCCATCACCCCGCCACGCCCGAGCTGCTGGACGCGTGCGACCGCCTCGGCGTGCTGGTCATCAGCGAGCACCGCGTCATGGGCACCACGCCCGAGCTGCGCCACGAGCTGGAGCGCCTGGTGCGGCGCGACCGCAACCACCCTTCGGTCATCCTCTGGTCCGTGGGCAATGAAGAGTGGGCCATCGAGAACCACGAGCTCGGCACGCGCCTCGCGCGCGAGATGCAAGCCATCGTCCGCCGGCTCGACCCCACGCGCGGCCTCACGCTGGCGGCCTCCAGCTCCGGCCAGCCCGAGGGCACCTCCGTCGGGTCCGAGATCCTGGGCTTCAACTACAAGGCCCAGCACGACATCGACGCCATGCACCGCCGCTTCCCCGAGCGGCCCGTCGTCGTCACCGAAGAAGGCCTGACCCACGCCACGCGCGGCATCTACGCGGCCGACCCCGCCCGCGTCTTCTCCTCCGCCTATGACCAACCCTCCGGCGGCGCCAGCACCGCGTCGGTTGAGCAGACCTGGCGCTTCAACATCGAGCGCCCCT
Organism: uncultured Roseateles sp.; assembly: GCA_937871895.1. Taxonomy (GTDB): domain Bacteria; phylum Pseudomonadota; class Gammaproteobacteria; order Burkholderiales; family Burkholderiaceae_C; genus Pelomonas. Next base: position 3,158 of record CALMQC010000622.1, read on the forward strand.
ACATTGCCGGCGCCTTCTACTGGACGGGCTTTGACTACCGCGGCGAGACCGCCCCTTACGGCTGGCCCGCCATCTCGTCCCAGTTCGGCATGCTGGACACCACCGGCCTCTTCAAGGACAGCGGCCAGTACCTGCGCGCTGCGTGGACGAAGGAGCCCATGGTCCACGTTCTGCCGCACTGGACCTGGCCCGGCCTAGAACGCCAAGTACAGGGCCAGCCCATCGACGTGCGCGTCTACACCAACACCGACGAGGTCGAACTGCTGCTCAACGGCCAGTCCCTCGGCCGCAAGGCCATCGCCCGCTACACCCACGGCCAGTGGACCGTGCCCTACGCCCCGGGCGAGCTTGTGGCGCGGGGCTTCCAGGGCGGCAAGCTCGTGGCCAGCCAGACCGTCGCCACCACCGGCCCCGCCGCCAGCATTGCCGTCGACACCACGCGCCACACCCTCACCGCCGACGGCCAAGACGTCGCCGTGCTGGAGCTGACCGTGCGCGACGCCCAAGGCCGCGTGCTGCCGCTGGCCGACAACCTGCTGCACTTCGAGGCCAGCGGCCCGCTGCGCCTGCTCGGCATGGGCAACGGCCACCCCGGCTCCCACGAGGCCGACAAGCCCGCCGAGCGCTACCGCTTCACCGGCTTTGGCCCTTGGTCCGTCCGCGACGAAACCCGCCCCGAAGCCCTGCCCGACCCCGCCCGCCACGCCGACCCGCGCGCCTGGCGCGACCCCTTCCAGTGGGTCCCCGACCACGAACGCCCCCCCCCCGCGCCCTACGCCGCCATCCGCACCCACTTTGCCAAGCCCGTGCTCGCCGCTGGTGAGACGGCCGAGCTCTTTGTCGCCACCATCGCCCCCGGCCAGCAGTTGCTGCTCAATGGCCGCTCCGTCAGCTTGCAGGCTGGGCCCGAGGGCCTGAACGTCCTCAAGCTCGACCCCGCCACCCTGCAAGACCGCAACGAACTCGTCTGGCACCTCGCCTCGCCCCCCGGCGGCATGCGCGCCGCCGCCGACGCCGCCCAAGACGGCGCCCGCTGGGCCCAACTGCGCATCACCACCCCGGCCGCGCCCTGGCAACGCCAAGCCTTCAACGGCCACGCCCAGCTCATCGTCCAAGCCACGCGCGAACCCGGCCCCGCGCAAGTCACGATCACCTCGCCCGGCCTCCAGCCGGCTGTTGTGAAGCTCGACGTGAAGGCC
>CALMQC010000623.1 GCA_937871895.1 uncultured Roseateles sp.
GGTGCCGTCAGCGCGGGCGATCAGCACCACCTCGTGCTCGGCCGCCAGGCCCGCCATCACCTGGACGATGCGCGGGTCCTTGGCGCGGGCCAGGCGCTCCACACGCTCCAGCAGCGCGACCTTGGAAACACTGTCGAGGCTGAGGATGGGGTCAGCCAGGCCGTAAAGCTCGCGGCTGGCGGCCACGCGGGGTTCGACCGGCACCTTGACGCGGCGGCTCTGCCCGGCGGCGGCGATGGTGCGCACGGTGCGCGCGGCGTCCAGCAGCGCAGCTTCCGAGATGTCGTCCGAATAGGCAAAGGCCGTCTTCTCGCCGGCCACGGCGCGCACGCCCACGCCTTGGTCGATGCTGAAGGAGCCGCTCTTGACGATGCCCTCCTCCAGGCTCCAGCCCTCGGCACGGGTGGTCTGGAAGTAGAGGTCCGCGTCGTCCACCCGGTGCTCGGTGATCAGACGCAGCGCCTGCGCCAGCGCCGACTCGGTCAGGCCAAAGGGCTCCAGCAGCGCGGCGCGCGCGGTGGCAAGGCGGGCAAGGGTGGGTTCGACGGCAATCATTGGGCGATTCTAGAAAGCTTGATGAAACGCTTCTTTACCCCTTGGGCGTCAGCGGATTCGCACCTTGCCTCGTTGTGACGGCGCCTTGGCAAGCCCCTCCAACCCACCGCAAAAACATCGACCATGAACCGCCTCCTCATCGCCGCGCTGTGCCTGACCGCTGCCAGCGCCTTTGCCCAGACCAACACGCCGCGCGTTGACCAACGCGAGGCCAACCAGCAGGCCCGCATTGCGCAAGGCGCCGCCAGTGGCGCCCTGACACCGCACGAGACCCAGCGTCTTGAAAAGGAACAGGCGCACATCAACAAAGCCGAGGACAAGGCCAAGTCCGATGGCACCGTGACCCGCGCCGAGCGCCGCCGCATGCACCACATGCAGGATGCCGCCAGCCGCGACATCCGCCGCAAGAAGCACAACGACCGCGCCGCTTCCGCCCCGGCCCCGTAAATCAGGCGTTCTTGAGCGCCAAGCCGGCCTCGTAAAGCGCGTTGCGCGGCGCCCCCGTGATCTGGGCCGCCAGCGCCACGGCCGGCTTGAGCGGCAGTTCGGCCAGCAGCAGTTGCAGCACCCGCTGCGCCTCGGCCGGCAGGCCTTCTGACACCACCACCGCCACCGCATGCAGCACCAGCACGAACTCACCGCGCTGGCGCTGTGCGTCGGCAGCCAGCCACTCGGGCAGACCCGCGGCCTCAGCGGTGTGGATGGACTCGAACTGTTTGGTCAGCTCGCGCGCCAGCGTGATGCGGCGCTGGGGCGCCAATTCGGCCAGCAGCGCCACCAGCTCGATGATGCGATGCGGCGCTTCAAACAGCACCTGACTGGTGTCGGTGTGGGCCAGCACCGTCTGCAAGGCCGCACGACGCTCGCCCGCCTTGGTGGGCAGGAAACCCACAAAGGCAAAGGCCCGCGCGCCTTCATCACCGGCCACGCTCAGCGCCGCCACGGCGCTGCTGGCGCCCGGGATGGGCAGCACCCGGTGCCCGGCCGCCACCGCACGGGCCACCAGGGCGGCGCCCGGGTCGGACACGGCCGGCGTGCCGGCATCCGACACATAGGCCACCCGCTCGCCCGCCGCCAACCGCACCAGCACCGGGCCAGCGGCGCTTTGCTCGTTGTGCTCGTGCACGGCCAGCAAGGGCTTGTGCAGGCCGAGGTGGCGCATCAGCACCGCCGTCTGGCGCGTGTCCTCGCAGGCCACGGCATCCACCAGCCCCAGCACCTGAATGGCACGCAGGCTCAGGTCGGCCAGATTGCCGATGGGCGTGGCCACGACGTACAGGCTGCCGGCGGGATACTGCTGGCCGCCGGCTGCTGCCGCAGCGGCCTGACTCAACACGGAGGCGATGGAAGTGTTCAAGTGGGGCCCGGGTTCAAAGACGCAACGCGCCGAGACCGGCAGCGCCGCCGAGGATGCCGCGCTGGCCCACCTGCGGCAGGCCGGCCTCACGCTGCTGGAGCGAAATTATCGAGTCGCCGCCGGCCCCAGCCGCCGCGCGGGCGAGGTGGACCTGATCATGCGCGACCGCGACGGCACCCTGGTCTTCGTTGAAGTGCGCGCCCGCGCCAGCCGCAGCCACGGCGGCGCGGCGGCCAGCGTCACTTCAGCCAAGCAGCGCAAGCTCATCTACGCAGCCCAGCACTACCTGCTGCGTCATGCCTCGCCGCCGCCCTGCCGCTTCGACGTCGTCGCCATCGACGGCAGTGAGCTGCAATGGCTGCCCGCAGCCTTCCATCTATGATTTCCCCGATGCTTGAACAACGTGTCCAACAGCATTTTTTCGAGAGTGCCGACCTGCTCTACCAGGTGGCCGAGCAACTGGGGCGCCCGCTGGCCTTTGCGGCGCAGATGATCACCGACGCCCTGACCGGCGGGCACCGCGTGCTGACCGTGGCCCAGGGTCACGCTGCGCTGGATGCCGACTACCTCGCAGCGCGCCTGGCGGGGCGCTTCGAGCAAGACCGCCCCGGCCTGGCCGCCTGGAGCCTGCCGGCCCAAACCCGAGCCGGCGTGGACCTGTCCCGCTTGCTGCAGGCGCAGGGCCACCCGGGCGACGTGCTGATCGTGATCGAACCCGAAGCCTCACGTGCCGCTGCCTGGGCCGAGGTGCTGGCCACTGCGCACGGCCAGGAGATGTTTGTTGTCGCGCTGACGGCGGATGACTGGCGCGGCCAGCTGCAGGACACCGACCTGCAGCTGCGTGTCAGCGCGCCGCGCGCAGCGCGCGTTGTCGAAACCCAGCGCGTGCTCGTGCACGCGCTTTGCGATGCCATCGACCTGCTGCTGCTGGGCTCAGAGGAATGAAAGCCACCATGAAGAACCATCCTGCCTTTTCCATGGCCGCCCCACGCAGGCTCGCCCTGCTGGCCGCAATGATCGCCGTGGCCGGCCTGAACAGCGCCTGCGCACCGCTGGTGGTGGGCGCCGTGGTGGGCGGCGGTGCCATGGTCGCCACGGACCGGCGCACCTCCGGCAGCCAGCTCGAAGACCAGACCATTGAGCTCAAGGCCGGCGCCCGCATCCGCGAGCAACTCGGCAGCAGCGCTCACGTCTCGGTCAACAGCTACAACCGCGTGGCGCTGGCGACGGGCGAGGTCAGCAGCGAAGCGGACCGCCAAGCCATCGAACGCATCGTGGCCGGCGTCGAGAACGTGCAGCGCGTGATGAACGAGACGGCCGTGATGGAGGCCTCCAGCCTCAAGAGCCGCAGCAACGACGTTTGGATCAGCAGCCAGATCAAGGCCAAGTTGGTTGACGCCCGCGACCTGTTCAGCAACGCCTACGACGTCGTCGTCACCCGCGGCACGGTTTACCTGATGGGCCGCGTCACCGAGCGTGAGGCCGTGCGCGCCACCGACATCGCCCGCCAGATCAGCGGCGTGAACAAGGTGGTGCGCGCCTTCGAGATCATCTCGGAGGACGAACTGGCCCGCCTCCAGCCCAAACAGAAAGAGTGATCAGAGCCGCTTGATCAGGCTGGACGTGTCCCAGCGGCCGCCGCCGTCGGCCTGCAGGTCGGCATAGAACTGATCGACCAGGGCCGTGACGGGCAGGCGTGCGCCGTTGCGACGCGCCTCGTCCAGCACCAGGCCGAGATCCTTGCGCATCCAATCGACGGCAAAGCCAAAGTCGAACTTGTCGGCCACCATGGTCTTGCCACGGTTGTCCATCTGCCAGCTTTGGGCGGCACCCTTGCCGATCACGTCGAGCACGGCATTCATGTCGAGGCCCGCGCGCTGACCAAAGCGCACCGCCTCCGCCAGGCCTTGCACCAGGCCGGCGATACAGATCTGATTGACCATCTTGGCGAGCTGCCCGGCGCCTGAGCCACCCAGCAGGGTCACGGCGCGCGAGTAGGCCATCGCCACCGGCTGCATCGCGGCAAAGGCCTCGGCGTCTCCGCCGCACATCACGGTCAGCACGCCGTTGACGGCGCCCGCCTGGCCGCCAGAGACCGGCGCATCAATGAAGGCGAGCCCGCGCGATGCCGCCTTGGCCGCCAGCTCACGGGCCACCTCGGCCGAGGCCGTGGTGTGGTCCACGAACACACTGCCCGGCGCCATGCCGGCAAAGGCGCCGTCAGGCCCCAGCACGACCTGGCGCAGGTCGTCGTCGTTGCCCACGCAAGCAAACACAAAGCGCGCGCCCTGAGCCGCCTCGCGCGGCGTGGCTGCTGACCGGCCGCCGTACTCCGCAGCCCAGGCTTCGGCCTTGCCGCGGGTGCGGTTGTAGACCGTCACCGCATGCCCGGCACGCTGCAAGTGCCCGGCCATGGGACCGCCCATCACGCCGAGACCGAGGAAGGAGACGCGACTGGGCGGAATAGGTTCGTAGCTGCGGTTGCTCATGGGGTGATGCCTCCTGAAGCCCGAAGTCTTCACTGACTCAGCGGCCGCTGCGGAACCGGCTCCGCCGGGCCGCCCGCGGCGCCCCCTTGAGGGGGCCGGCAAAGCCGGTACGGGGTGGTCAAAGGATAGTCAGATGCTCGGTGCCGGTAGATAGATCGCCACTGCGCGCACGCTCGCTGTTGAGCTTGATCTGCAGGCGCAGGTCGTTCACCGAGTCGGCGTTGCGCAGTGCGTCCTCGTAGGTGACGCGGCCCATTTCGTAGAGGTCAAACAAGGCCTGGTCGAAGGTCTGCATGCCTTGCTCGCGCGAGCGCTTCATCACTTCCTTGATCTCGCCGACCTCGCCCTTGAAGATCATGTCGGAGATCAGCGGCGTGTTGAGCAGGATCTCGACCGCCGCCACGCGGCCCTTGCCCTCGCGGCGGGGCAGCAGGCGTTGGCTGACGAGAGCACGCAGGTTGAGAGACAAGTCCATCAGCAACTGACTGCGGCGTTCCTCGGGGAAGAAGTTGATGATGCGATCCAGCGCCTGGTTGGCGCTGTTGGCGTGCAGGGTCGCCATGCAGAGGTGGCCGGTTTCGGCAAAGGCCACGGCCAGCTCCATGCTCTCGCGGTCGCGCAGCTCGCCCATCAGGATCACGTCGGGCGCCTGACGCAGCGAGTTCTTGAGCGCCGCGTCCCAGCTGTCGGTGTCCAGGCCCACCTCGCGCTGGGTCACGATGCAGTTCTTGTGCGGGTGCACGAACTCGATGGGGTCTTCGATGGTGATGATGTGGCCGAAGCTGGTTTCGTTGCGCTCGTCGATCATGGCCGCGAGCGTGGTGCTCTTGCCGGAGCCGGTGGCGCCCACCACGATCACCAGCCCGCGCTTGGCCTGCACCACATCGCGCAGGATGGGCGGCAGGTCGAGCGACTGGATGGTGGGCAGCGTGGACGGAATGGTCCGCAGCACCAGGCCCACCTGGCCCTGCTGCAGGAAGGCGTTGACACGGAAACGCCCAATGCCGTGCGGCGAGATCGCGAAGTTGCATTCCTTGCTGCGCTCGAACTCGGCCGCCTGCTTGTCGTTCATGATGGCCCGCGCCAGCTGCAGCGTGTGCTGGCCGGTCAAGGGCTGGGGCGACACCTTGGTCAGCTTGCCGTCGATCTTGATCGCGGGCGGGAACTCGGCCGTCAGGAACAGGTCCGAGCCCTTGCGCGAGAGCATCAAGCGCAACAAGTCATTGATGAATTTCGAGGCCTGATCGCGTTCCATGTTCCTGCCTATCGTTCAGTTCGCAACGGCCGCAAGGCCCGTTGCCCTTCCAGCGACACCCGTGGAACCGGCTCCGCCGGGCCACTGGGTGTGCCCCCTTGAGGGGGCGCGCGAAGCGCGTAGGGGGTGGTCCATCTACCCGGGGAAGTTTTCCGGAAACTTGGCTTTGCCGCGCGCTTCGGCGGGCGAGATGATGTTGCGCCGGACCAAGTCCGTCAGATTCTGGTCCAGGGTCTGCATGCCTTGCGAATTGCCGGTCTGGATGGCGGAGTACATCTGGGCCACCTTGTTCTCGCGGATCAGGTTCCGGATGGCCGAGTTGCCCAGCATGATCTCGTGCGCCGCCACGCGGCCGGTGCCGTCCTTGAGCTTGCACAGGGTTTGCGAAATCACCGCCACCAAGGACTCGGACAGCATCGCGCGGACCATTTCCTTCTCGGCGGCCGGGAACACGTCCACGATCCGGTCCACGGTCTTGGCGGCCGACGAGGTGTGCAGGGTGCCAAAGACCAAGTGGCCGGTTTCGGCCGCCGTCAGCGCCAGGCGGATGGTTTCCAGGTCACGCATTTCGCCCACGAGCACGGCGTCCGGGTCCTCACGCAGCGCCGAGCGCAGCGCGTTGGAGAAGGACAAGGTGTGCGGCCCAACCTCGCGCTGGTTGATCAGGCACTTCTTGCTCTCGTGCACGAATTCGATCGGGTCCTCGATGGTCAGGATGTGGCCGTACTCGTTCTCGTTGAGGTGGTTGACCATGCCGGCCAGCGTCGTGCTCTTGCCCGAGCCGGTGGGCCCCGTCACCAGCACCATGCCGCGCGGCTTCAGCGCCAGCTCGGCAAACACCTTGGGGGCGTTGAGCTGCTCCAGCGAGAGGATCTTGCTCGGAATCGTCCGGAACACGGCGCCCGCGCCGCGGTTCTGGTTGAAGGCGTTGACCCGGAAGCGCGCCAGGCCCTGGATCTCGAACGAGAAGTCCACCTCCAGGTGTTCCTCGTAGATCTTGCGCTGCGAGTCGTTCATGATGTCGTAGACCATGTCGTGGACCATGCGGTGGTCCAGGGCCTCGACATTGATGCGGCGCACGTCGCCATGCACCCGGATCATCGGCGGCAACCCAGCCGACAGGTGCAGGTCAGACGCCTTGTTCTTGACTGAGAATGCCAGCAGCTGAGTGATGTCCATGGGGTCTGGCCTCGTGGCCGCAAATTGAGTCGGCCGATTATGGCGATCTACATTTCCTTGCAAGCCACCCTGCGCCGCATCGAGGCCGCATGTGTGCGATTCCAACGCGACCCGGCCGAGGTCACGTTGCTCCCCGTCAGCAAGACCTTCCCGGCCGAGGCCCTGCGCGAGGCCTACGCGGCCGGCGCCCGCAGTTTCGGCGAGAACTATGTGCAGGAGGCGCTCGACAAGATCGAAGCCCTGATCGACCTGCGCCCGCAGCTGCAGTGGCATTTGATCGGCCCGCTGCAGTCCAACAAGACCCGCGCCGTGGCGGAGCACTTCGACTGGGTGCACAGCATCGATCGGCTGCGCATCGCCGAGCGCCTGGCCGCCCAGCGGCCGCCCGAGCTGCCGCCGCTCAATGTCTGCATCCAGGTCAACGTCAGCGGCGAGGCCAGCAAGAGCGGCGTGGCACCTGAAGAAACCGCTGCCCTGGCCCAGGCCGTGGCCGCCCTGCCCCGCCTGCGGCTGCGAGGCTTGATGGCCGTGCCAGAACCGCTGGCCGATTTCGAGGCCCAGCGAGCGCCCCACCACCGGGTGGCCCAGCTCTACCAGGCCCTGCGCGCCCAAGGCCTGGCGCTCGACACCCTCAGCCTCGGCATGAGCGCTGACCTGGAGGCCGCCATCGCCGAGGGCGCCACCCTGGTCCGGGTCGGCTCGGCCATCTTTGGCCAGCGGCCGCGATCACCGGCTGAACAGGACCTGGCGCCAAGTCGTGAAGAATTTCATCGCAACACGGCAGGCCTTCCCCCCTGAAGGTCAAGGCAAGATGCACCCCTTGCGAGCAAAGATCTCACCCGGCGTGACGCCCTTCACGGGCATTTCGCCCCGGGCGACTCCCTAGCTTCCCAAGTCGGTAGACACTGCTTCTCACTCTGTCACTCACCCATCCGCAGTCCCTCTCACGAGGCCGGAGCCACAACATGCGCATCGCTCGTTCTGTCACCCTGATCCTTGCCGGCTTGCTGATCAGCCTGTCTGCGCTGGCAGTGCCCAAGGTCATCAAGAAGGTGCCACCGGAGTTCCCGGCCGAGGCCGCCAACAAAGGCGTCAACAAGGGCTCGGTCAAGGCCAAGATCACCATCGAAGCCGATGGCAAGGTCAGCGCCGTCGAAATCGTCGAAGCCGAACCCAAGCGGCTCTTCGACAACGCCGTGAAGCAGGCGCTGATGGAATG
>CALMQC010000624.1 GCA_937871895.1 uncultured Roseateles sp.
AGCGGCGCCGGCCCCCGCGCCGGCGGCTGCGGTTGAGCACCCAGCCAACCCGGATGCCCCACCGTGCTGGCATTTGTCCGTCCGCTTCGGGCCCGATGCGCTGCGCAACGGGCTCGACCCGCTGGCCTTCCTGCGCTACCTGGCCAAGCTCGGAGACGCCTCACGCATCCGCCTGCTGTCCGAGGCCATTCCTGCGCTGGACAGCCTGGATGCCGAGGCCTGCTACATCGGCTTCGAGCTGCGCCTGCTCAGCGACAGCACCAGCCGCGAGGAGTTGGCCTCGGTGTTCGAGTTTGCGCTCGACGACTGCGACCTGCGCATCCTGCCGCCCGGCAGCGCGCCCGCCGACTTTGAAGACCTGGCCCAGCATCGCTGCGGTGATGCGGCTGAGGCGCGCACGGCGCTCTTTGCCTGCTGGGAGGCCCTGGGCCTGCGCTTTCCGCTGCGCATCGAGCCGGCCGCCGCGCCGGATGCCGCAGACGACGATGCCCCTGCCGTCGTACCCCACATCGAGCGGCGCGACCCCAACGCGCCCAGCAGCCGCAATGACCGCCGCAGTGGCGAAGGCGACCGGCGCAACGGCGGCCGCGACCGCCGCGCGGGCGACGAGACCCGCTTCGTGCGCGTGCGGGCCGACAAGCTCGACCACTTGATCGACCTGATCGGCGAGCTGGTCATCGCGGGCTCGGGCGCCCAGATGGTGGCCCACCTGGAGCAGTCCGCTCCACTGCTCGAAGCGGCTGAGCGCGTGATGACGCTGGTGCAGGACACACGTGATGCCGCTTTGGGCCTGCGCATGGTGCCCATTGGCGAGACCTTCGGGCGCTTCCACCGCGTGGTGCGCGACATCTCCAAGCAGCTAGGCAAAGACATCGAGTTGGTCGTGAGCGGTGGTGACACCGAACTCGACAAATCCATGGTCGAACAGATCGCCGACCCGCTGATGCATCTGGTGCGCAACAGCCTGGATCACGGGATCGAGCCTGCCGACGAGCGCCTGGCCGCCGGCAAGCCCGCCACCGGGCGCCTGATACTTAACGCCTACCAAAAGGCCGGCGCCATCGTCATCGAGGTGGCCGACGACGGCAAAGGCCTGGCGCGCGAGCGCATCCTTGCCAAGGCCGTGGAGCGCGGGCTCCTAGACCCCGGGCAGACGCTGTCCGACCACGAGGTCTGGCAGCTGATCTTCCTGCCCGGCTTCTCCACGGCTGAAGCGGTCACCGACATTTCGGGCCGTGGCGTGGGCATGGATGTGGTCAAGCGCAATATCGAGGCGCTGCGCGGCACCATTCAGCTCAGCAGCGAGAGCGGGCGCGGCACCACCACACGCATCAATCTGCCGCTCACGCTGGCCATGATCGATGGCTTCCTGACCCTGGTGGGCGGCGTTCACTATGTGCTGCCGCTGTCGGCCGTGTCGGAGTGCATTGACGTGCCGCCTGAGCACGAGCGGACGCCGGACCGCGTGAGCGGCACCTTCAACCTGCGTGGCGAGGTGCTGCCCTGGCTGGACTTGGCGCGCTTCTATGGCGTCGAGCCCACGCCGCTGACGGCCAGCGCGCGACGCAGCGTCGTCGTCGTGCGGCATGCAGACCAGCGAGTCGGCCTGGTTGTTGACCGCCTGATGGGCGAGCACCAGACGGTCATCAAGCCCCTTTCCAGCATCTTCGCGCACCTCAAGGCACTCGCTGGTTCCACCATCCTGGGCTCCGGCGACGTGGCCCTGGTGCTGGATATCGGCGGACTGCTGGCCAACGCGCAGGCTCTGGACGCCCAGTGAATCGCCCCGGGTATCGCGGAGGCCCGTTGGTTTAAGTCAGACGGTCGCGG
>CALMQC010000625.1 GCA_937871895.1 uncultured Roseateles sp.
GCGAGGGCCGGGGCGGGGCGGGCACGCGCTGGATGGGGGGCAGGCTGGCATCCACGGTCTTACTTGCCTTGGCGGTCCAGCGCGCTGCTGCGGGCGTCCAGCTCGGCGAGCTTTTTCTGGCGCTCGTCGGCAGCGAGGTTCACATCCGCCTCGACCTTGGCGCGCTCACGCGCGATCTCGATCTGACGCACGGGGATCAGCTGCGCATTGGTGGACGCGCGGAAGGCGCTGTAGCCGATGTTCTGCAGGATGGCCTGCTCGCGCTCGGTCTTGCCGTAGTTCAGCATGAAGTTGCGCACCCGGGCTTTGACGCCTTCGTCCAGGTCCTTGCGCCAGACGATGGGGTCGCTGGCGATCATGGGCGAGCGCCAGATCTCGCGGAACTGTTTGGCCTGCTCACCATGGGTGATGCTGAAGCGGTGCGTGTTCTCGGTATTGTTGGTGGCCACGTCCACCTGCTTGTTGACGACGGCGAGCAGGTTGGTCTCGTGGTTGGCGCGCACGGTGCGCTTGAAGTCCTTGAGCGGGTCCACCTTGTTGGCGGCAAAGGCGAAGAGCCCGGGCACCGCCGTGCCGCTGGTGGAGTTGGGGTCGCCAAAGCCGAGGGTCAGGTTGGCGCGCTGCTTGATGACGTCGTCGAGGCTCTTGAGGGGGCTGTCCTTGTGGACGACGAGCAGCGAGTAGTAGCCCTCGTTGCCGTCCTTGCCGACGACCTTGGCGAAGACCTCGACATTGGCGCGGTCCACGGCCTCCATGGCCGACTTGTTGCCCATCCAGGCCACCTGGGCCTTGTTGAAGCGCAGGGCCTCGATCACGCCGGCGTAGTCGGTGGCGAAGAAGGCCTTGACCGGCATACCAGCAGCCTTGGAGAGGTCCTCCAGCACGGGCTGCCAGGCGGTCTTGAGGTTGCTGGAAGCCTCGGTCGAGATGAAGGTGAAGGTCAGCTCCTTGGTCTGCGCCTGGGCAGCCGGAGCGAGGGCGAAGCTGGCGGCCGTGGTGGCCAGGATGAGGGCGATGCGGCGGTTCATGGTCGGGTCCGTAGGCGGGGTGAAAACTTAGGCGAGTTGCGCCTGGGGGAAGGCATAGGGCTCGGGGCGGATGGCCGGCTCGGGGCTGGCCTCGGGCTTGGCAAAGAGCTCGTCGGTCTGCGTGCCGTAGAGCGCGCGCAGCCGGGCCGGGCTGAGCTCGTGCGTGGGGCCGTCAAACACCACCTCGCCGGCCCGCAGCGCGATGGTGCGGGGGCAGAAGGCAAAGGCGTGCTCCACCTGGTGCAAGGAGACGAGCACGGTGACGCCCAGCTCGCGGTTGACCTCGGCCAGCAGCTCCATCACGCGCTGGCTGGAGGCGGGGTCGAGCGAGGCGACGGGCTCGTCGGCCAGGATGACGCGGGCCTGCTGCACCAGCGCGCGCGAGATGGCCGCGCGCTGCTGCTGCCCGCCCGAGAGCGTGGAGGCGCGCTGCCAGGCGCAGCGCTCGATGCCCACGCGCGCCAGCGCCGTGTAGGCGCGCTCGTGTTCAGCCTGCGGGAACTGGCGCACCAGCGCGCGCCACAGCGGCAGGCGGTGCAGGGCGCCGGCCATCACATTGGTCATCACGGGCAGCCGGTCCACCAGGTTGAACTGCTGGAAGATGGCCGCCACCTGGGCGCGCTGGCGCCGGATGTCGCGCGCCAGGCGGCCGTGCTGCTGCACGGTGCGGCCCAGCACGCGCACCAGGCTTTGCGTGCCGGCATCGGCGCGGTGCAGGCCGTTGAGGTGGCGCAGCAGCGTGGACTTGCCCGAACCCGAGGCCCCGAGCAGCGCCACCATCTCTCCCGCCTCCACCCGCAGCGACACGCCACGCAGCGCTGGCTGGCCGCCAAAGCGCTTGTGCAGGGATTCCACTTCGATGGCGAGGTCAGACATGGGAGGGCTCCGGGGCCAAATCGGCGCGATCATCTAGACAGCCCGTGACGGGCGCATGACGGCCCCGCCGTTGCAATCAGCAAAACATGCGCTCGCGGGTTCGTTCAAAACTCCTGAACCGAGGCGACAAGCGGCGTGAAACTGCCGCATCGCCTCACTTGCCACACTGAGTCCCCATGCGCACCACCTCTGACCGCTACACCCTGCCCGCCATCGCGCTGCACTGGCTGCTGGCGCTGGCCCTGATCGGCACCTTCTGCCTGGGGCTCTATGCGCACGAGCTGCAGTTCTCGATGACCAAGCTCAAGCTGATGAACTGGCACAAGTGGGCCGGCATCACCATCCTCTTTTTGTCGGTGCTGCGGCTGGTGTGGCGCGTCACGCACCGGCCTCCGGCCGACGTACCGATGCCCGCCTGGCAAGCCAAGGTGGCGCATTTGCTGCACTGGCTGATGTACGGGCTCTTCTTTGCCATCCCGCTGTCGGGCTGGGCCATGACGTCGGCCAAGGGCTACCCGGTGGTGCTGTTCGGCGTGCTGCCCCTGCCAGACTGGGTGCCCAAGGACAAGGCGCTCGGCCACCAGCTGGAAGAGCTGCACGAGATGCTGGCCTGGCTGCTCGTTGCCCTGGTGGTGGCGCACGTGGCGGCAGCGCTCAAGCACCACTTCATCGACAAGGACGGCCTGCTGGACCGCATGCGCCCCGGCCGCTGACCCCTCGCCTTCTCACACGGAGTCCCTCATGCGTTTTCGTCTGCCTTTGCTCGCGGCCTTGGGCCTGTCCATCGGCCTGGTCGCTTCTGCGGCCACGCTGGTGCCGGCCAAGAGCGAGCTGATCTTCAACTTCAAGCAAATGGGCGTGGCCGTGGACGGCAGCTTCAAGAAGTTCGAGGCCCAGCTGGACTTCGACCCCAAGAAGCCCGAGGCCGGCAAGATCGCCTTCACGGTGGACCTCGGCAGCGTCTCGCTGGGTGACCCGACCTACGACGCCGAGCTAGGCAAGCCGCTGTGGTTTGACACCAAGCGCAATGGCAAGGCGACGTTTGTTTCCAGCGCCATCAAGCCCACCGGCGCCGGCAAATACGACGTAGCCGGCAAGCTGAGCATCAAGGGCGCCACGCGCGACGTGGTGGTGCCCATCACCCTGGCCGGCGGTGTGGCCGCCGGCAGCGTGCCCATCAAGCGGCTGGACTTCAAGATCGGGGACGGCGAATGGGCCGACACCTCGGTCGTGGCCAATGACGTGGTCGTGAAGTTCAAGCTCAGCTTCACGGGAATACCGGGGCAGTAAGCCCCGTCCACTCCGCTGACGCGCCACCGCCGTGTGGCCGGCGCCTCCCTTTCGCTCTCCTCAACTCAAGGATGCATTCCATGAAGAAGACCCTGACCCTTGCCGCCCTGCTGGCCGCCTTTGCTGCTGCCCATGCCGAACCCGCCACCTATGTGATCGACCCGATGCACACCTCCGCCAGCTTCGAGGCCAAGCACTTTGGTCTCAGCACCATCCGTGGCCGCTTCGACAAGAAGGAAGGCAGCGTCACCATCGACCGCGCCGCCAAGACCGGCAAGGTGCAGGTGAGCATCGACATGAACTCCATCTCCACCGGTGTGCCGATGTTTGACGGCCACCTCAAGGGCGAGGCCTTCTTCGACACCGCCAAGTTCCCGACCACCACCTTTGTGGGCGACCAGGTCAGCTTCGACGCCGCCGGCAAGGTCACGGCCGTGACCGGCCAGCTGACCCTCAAGGGCAAGGCCCTGCCGGTGACGCTGACGGCGATCAGCTTCAACTGCATTGACCACCCGATGCTGAAGAAGGAAGTCTGCGGTGGCGACTTCGAGACCCTGCTGCCGCGCAGCCAGTTCGGCGTCAGCGCCTACCCCCAGGCCACGCCTGAAAACGTGCGCGTGCTGATCCAGATCGAAGCCATCAAGCAGTAAGCCCCGGCTTCCAGCCCAGTTTCATGGGCCGGCGGCCTACCCGGCCGCCGACCCCGACAGCCCGCCTACCCGGCGGGCTGTCGTCTTTTGGGGCTCCGGCCTGTCCGGCGCCCATGCAGTTCATCGCCTCGGCGCTGCGGCGCGTCACGCCGGGGCGGCGGGCACCGACCGGGCTGCGTACAGTCGCGCTCAGCTTGTGATGACCCCGCGATGAACTTCCCCTCCTTCAACCC
>CALMQC010000626.1 GCA_937871895.1 uncultured Roseateles sp.
ACGATGGCTGGCGCGGTGACGGCGGGACGGGGCGCCGGTGTGGGCTTGGACACGGCGCTCATCTCGGGCGAGGGTGGCGGCGAGGTTGGCGGCGAGGGTGGCGGCCGTTCGTCTGGGATCACGCGCAGTTGCAACCGCGCTTCATGCCGGGGCGTGGGGGCAGGGCGCAGGCTGAGCAGCAGGGCCACGCCGAGGTGCGCCAGCACCAGGGCCCCGACCAGTGCGGGGCGCAGCAGACGCCTAGTCGCCATGGCCCTCACCGCCGTCTTCGGGCTCTGGGCCGGGCACCCAGGTCAGCAGGTCGCCGGGCTGGCAGTCCAGGGCCTGGCAGATGGCTGAGAGGTTATCGAAGCGCACGCCGCGCACCTTGCCCGACTTCAGCAGCGACAGATTGGCCTCGGTGATGCCGACACGCTCGGCCAGCTCGCGCGAGCGCATCTTGCGCCGGGCGAGCATGACATCGAGGGTGACGACGATGGGCATCAGATGAACTCGCGGTTTTCCTCGGCCACGCGCGAGCCTTCCAGCAGCACCTGGGCCAGGGCCAGCAGCAGCAGGCCAAAGAGCAGCACCAGGTAATGCTGGGACGAGAGCCCGAACCACAGCCTTCGTTCGCCCGGCGGGTTGCCTAGCGTGACGGCGAGCACCACGAGGGTCTGGCTCACCGGCTGCACGGCGGCCAGCACCGTGAGCCCCAGCCCGAGGCGGCGCAGGTGCTCAGCCGGCGTACGGGCCAGCAGCTCGCCGTCGGCAAAGCAGCCGAACAGCGCCCACATATGCCAGCACACGTAGACCAGCAGCCCCGCCGGGATCAATGACGCCGCCAGGCCACCCAGGCGGCTCGCGGTGTCGAGCTGCACCAGGGGCAGCCGCCATTCGTCGCGCAGCACCTGCGCCACCCAGTCGGCCTGGGCCCAGAACACGAAGGGCAGGAAAACCACCGCGAGCGCTCCGACCACGCACATCAGGCGCACCCAGAAGGCCAGGCGTCGGATGCGGCGCAGGCCGCTGGGGCTGAATTCGTCAGGCATGGAAGGCGGCCAGGCTGGTCGGGATGAAATTATTGTATTGCGATAAAACATTGCTGCGAAGCAATGAGTGTCCGCGGCCGACAATCTGGCGCATGAGCAAGAAAGGCACGCACGTTTCCGAAACGCCGGCCACGCAGATGCTGCGCAAGGCCGGCGTCGAATTCACCGAGCACCCCTACGACTATGTGGACCACGGCGGCACCGCCGAGTCCTCGCGCCAACTTGGCGTGGATGAGCACGCGGTGGTCAAGACCCTGGTGATGCAGGACGACAAGGCCGAGCCGTTGATCGTGCTGATGCACGGCGATTGCACGGTCAGCTTGAAGGAGCTGGCGCGGCAGATCCCCTGCAAGAAGGTCGAGCCCTGCAGACCTGAGGTCGCGCAGCGCCACAGCGGCTACATGGTCGGCGGCACCTCGCCCTTTGGCCTGC
The DNA here is from genome assembly GCA_937871895.1 of uncultured Roseateles sp. Classification (GTDB taxonomy): domain Bacteria; phylum Pseudomonadota; class Gammaproteobacteria; order Burkholderiales; family Burkholderiaceae_C; genus Pelomonas. Next base: position 1,464 of record CALMQC010000626.1, read on the forward strand.
GCAAGGCGATGCCGGTGTATGTGGAGGCGACCATCCTGGCGTTGCCGCGCATCTGCATCAACGGCGGCCGGCGCGGCTACCTCGTCGGCATCGAGCCCAAGGTCCTGACCGAACTGCTCGGTGCGCGGCCGGTGCACTGCGCCAACGCGGCTTGATCAGCGCGTCAGGCGCAGCAGCTTGCCGCTGTCGGTGACGAGCACCAGGCTGCCGTCGCTGGCGGGCTTGATGGCGCGAAAGCGCTCGCCGAGGTTGCCGAACAGGGGCTCCTTGGCCGTGACGCTGGTGCCGGTGACGGTGAGCCGCCAGAGCGCCTGGCCGGCGAGGCTGCCAGCAAAGAGGTTGCCGCGCCATTCAGGGAACAGACTGCCGGAGTAGAAGGCCATGCCCGAGGGCGCGACCGAGGTGGGCGTCCAGGTGGTGAGAGGCTCCACGAAGCGCGGCGCGTGCGTGCCGCCACCGATGCGGCAGGCATTGCCCACCGGGTCACCGTAGTTGCAGCCATAGCTGACCAGGGGCCAGCCGTAGTTGGCGCCGGCACGGGCGATGTTGATCTCGTCGCCGCCTTGCGGGCCGTGCTCGCCCACCCAGAGCTCGCCGGTGTCGGGGTGGATGGCGGCGCCCTGCGGGTTGCGGTGCCCCAGGCTCCAGATGCCGGGGCGGGCATTGGCGCCAAGGGCCGGGTTGTCGGCCGGGATGCTGCCGTCGCGCGCGATGCGCACGACCTTGCCGAGGGTCTGTGTCAGGTCTTGGGCGGGGCTGCCTTGCTGGCGCTCACCGAGCGTGACGAAGAGCAGCTTGTCGCGCCCAAAGGCGAGCCGGCAGCCGAAGTGCCCGCTGCCTGACACCTTGGGCTGCTGGCGGAAGATGACGCTGAGGCCTTGCAGCGCAGTGCCGCTGAGCCGCGCGCGGGCCACGGCGGTGCCGGCACGCCCGGCTTCGGCACCGGTGCCGGGCTCGGAGAAGCAGAGGTAGACCCAGGGGTCGGCGCCGAAGTCAGGGTCCAGCGCGACATCGAGCAAGCCGCCCTGGCCAT
>CALMQC010000627.1 GCA_937871895.1 uncultured Roseateles sp.
ACAACTGCCCGGACGTGGTGCAGGCGCTCAACCTGATGGCCGTGCTCAACCCACGGGTGCGGCATGTGGCCATTGATGGTGGCCTGTTCCAGGCTGAGGTCGAGGCGCGCCAGATCATGGCTGTCCCGAAGACCGAACTCGGCGGCGCTGACTTTGCGTCGGGCCGCATCGAGCTGAAAGAAATCCTCGCCAAGATCGATACCGGCGCCGCCGCCAAGGAAGCTGCCAAGCTGACCGAGAAGGCGCCCTACGAGGTGCTGATCATTGGCGGCGGACCGGCCGGCGCCGCAGCGGCCGTGTACGCCGCCCGCAAGGGCATCCGCACCGGCATCGTGGCCGAGCGCTTTGGCGGCCAGACCATGGACACCCTCGGCATCGAGAACTTCATCTCGGTGCTGGAGACCGAAGGCCCCAAGTTCGCCGCCGCGCTGGAGGCCCACGTGCGCCACTACGGCGTCGATGTGATCACGCTGCAGCGCGTGGCCAAGATCGTGCCGGCCGAGCTGCCCGGCGGCTACGCCACCGTGACGCTTGAGAACGGCGCTGTGCTCAAGGGCCGCACCGTCATCCTGGCCACCGGCGCACGCTGGCGCAACATGAACGTGCCCGGTGAGGCCGAGTACCGCACCAAGGGCGTCGCCTACTGCCCGCACTGCGACGGGCCGCTCTTCAAGGGCAAGGACGTGGCCGTGATCGGCGGTGGCAACTCGGGCGTCGAGGCGGCCATCGATCTGGCCGGCGTCGTCAAGAGCGTGACCCTGCTTGAGTTCGCCGACCAGCTCAAGGCTGACCAGGTGCTGGTGGACAAGCTCAAGTCCATGCCCAATGTCAGCATCCACGTCAACGCGCAGACGACTGAGGTCGTGGGCGATGGCCAGAAGATGACCGGCCTGCGCTACAAGGACCGCGTCTCGGGCACCGAGCACCAGCTCGACCTCGCCGGCGTCTTCGTGCAGATCGGCCTCGTGCCCAACACCGAGTTCCTCAAGGGCACGGTGGAGCTGAGCCGCTTTGGCGAGATCGTGGTGGACGCCAAGTGCCACACCAATGTGCCCGGCATCTTCGGCGCCGGCGACGTGACGACCGTGCCCTACAAGCAGATCATCATCGCCACTGGCGAGGGCGCCAAGGCGGCGCTCTCGGCCTTCGACTACCTTATCCGGACACCTGTTGCGGCCGCTTGAAAAGGCTGTCCGCCGAGTAGATCGCCAGGCCCGCCCAGATCAGCGCAAAACCGATCAGGCGGGCGCTGCTCATGGGCTCGTGGTAGACCCAGACGCCCAGCAGCAGCTGCAGTGTGGGTGACATGTACTGGATCAGGCCCATGGTTGACAGCGGGATGCGCCGCGCTCCGGCGGCAAACAGCATCAGCGCCCCGGCCGTGAGCGGGCCAGTGCCCAGCAGCCAGCCGGTGTGGGCGGGGTCGGTCAGCGCGTGCTGGCCCTGGGCTGTCCACCAGGCCAGGGCCACGATGGCGATGGGCGCCAACAGCAGGGTCTCCAGGGTCAGGCCTTCGATGGCGCCCAGCGGCGAGGTCTTGCGCATCAGCCCATACAGCCCGAAGGTGACAGCCAGCATCAGCGAGATCCAGGGCGCGTGGCCCAGCTGCCAGGTCAGCCACAGCACGCCGCCGGTGGCGAAGCCGATGGCCACCCACTGCGCGGCCCGCAAGCGTTCGTGCAGCACCAGATAGCCCAGCGCCACATTCACCAGCGGGTTGATGAAGTAGCCCAGGCTTGCATCCACCACGTGGTCGGTGGCGATGGCCCACACATAGCCCAGCCAGTTGGCGGCCACGAAGAGGGCCGAGAGCGCGGTCTTCCACAGCAGCTCGGCCGAGAGCGTCCGCAACCAGCTCCAGCGCCGCAGCACGGCCAGCATGGCCAGCGAGAACACCAGCGACCACACCGTGCGGTGCGCCACCACTTCCAGCGCTGGCACCGAGGCCACCTGCTTGAGGTAAAGCGGAAACAGGCCCCAGGTCAGGTAGGCGAGGGCGGCGAAGGCGATGCCGGGATTCATCGCGGCGCATTCTCCGGGTAATCCAGGGGCGGGCCGGCTTGAAGGGGCTTGTCGAATGCGGGCATGAAGTTTCGTCTTACCCCTATGCGCTGCTCCCTGCTCCTGTCGTCGATGCTGGGCTGCCTGCTGGCCCCGGCCGGCGCCGTGGCTGCCGAGCCCGAGCCCTTCGACATCCAGGCCCACTACACCAAGGCCGAGTACCGCGTCCCGGTGCGTGACGGCAAGCGGCTGTTCACCGTTGTCCACGCGCCCAAGGACCTCAGCAAGACCTACCCGGTGCTGATGATCCGCACGCCCTATGGCTGCGGCCCCTATGGCGTGGACACACCCGGCGGGCTGCATTCGCCGTCGGACGAGTTCCTGAAGAGCGGCTATGTCTTCGTCTGCCAGGACGTGCGCGGCCGCTACATGTCCGAGGGCGAGTGGGTCGAAATGCGGCCTCAGGTGCCCGTCAAGCGCAGCAACGCCGATGTGGACGAAAGCAGCGATGCCTACGACAGCATCGAGTGGATGCTGAAGCACCTGCCGGGGCACAACGGGCGCTTCGGTGTCTGGGGTGTGTCCTACCCTGGCTTCTATGCCGCTGCAGCTTTGATCGATGGCCACCCGGCGCTCAAGGCCGGCTCGCCCCAAGCCCCCATCAACGACATCTGGGACGGCGACGACAGCTACCGCGGCGGCGCCTTCATGTTGGCGCAGAACTTCGGCTTCTACACGGGCTTCAAGGTCCAGCCCAACCCGACCCGGGGCGAGCACGATGGGCCGCCCTTCACCTGGACCGCCGGCGACGACTACAACTTCTACCTGCGCCTCGGGCCTCTGGGCGCCATCGCCGCGCTGCAGAAGGACAACCGCTACCTGCAGGAGCTGATGGCGCCCGACCGCTACGACGCCGCCTGGCAGGCCCGCGCGCTCGCGCCCCACATGAAGAACGTCAAGGCCGCCGTGATGATGGTGGGTGGCTGGTTCGACGCCGAAGACCTGGCTGGCCCGCTCAAGCTGCACCGCGCCATCGCGCGCTTCAACCCCAAGCTGCCAGTCAACCAGCTCGTCATGGGCCCTTGGGTGCATGGCGGCTGGCTGGGCCGGCCGGGCAAGTCGCTCGGCGCCATCGACTTCGGCAGCCGCACGGCCGAGACCTTCCGCGTGCAGCTGCATGCCTTCTTCGAGCAGCACCTGCGTGATGGGCCTGCCCAGCCACCGGCGGCGGCCGTCACCTTCGAGACCGGCACCAATGTCTGGCGCCGCCAGGCCGCCTGGCCGCCAGCCAGCCACAGCGATCGCACGCTCTACCTGCGCGCCGGAGGGCGCCTAGGCTTCGAGCCGCCGGTGGCGGGCGAAGCGGCCAGCACCAGCTACGTCAGCGACCCCGCGCGGCCCGTGCCCTACGTGGGCCAGCCCACGCGCGGCGTGCGGCCCGACTACATGGTGGCCGACCAACGCTTTGCCGCGACACGGCCGGACGTGCTCGTCTTCGAAGGCCCGGCGCTGGAGCGCGACCTCAGCGTGGCTGGCCCGCTGCGTGTGCGCCTGGTGATGGCCAGCACCGGCACGGACGCCGACTTTGTCGTCAAGCTGATCGACGTCCACCCCCATGACCGTGACGACACCGTGCCCGGCGCTGCGCCTCGCGCCGAGGGCAGTGACCCGGGCCTCGCCCGCACCACGCTGCGCGGCTTCCAGCAACTGGTGCGCGCCTGGCCGCTGCGCGCGCGCTTCCGCAACGGGCTCGACAAGCCCGAGCCGCTGGTGCCGGGCCAGCCCGTGACTCTGGAATTCGAGCTGCCCGACATCCACCACGCCTTCCGGCGCGGGCACCAGCTGATGGTGCAGGTGCAGAGCAGCTGGTTCCCGCTGATGGACCGCAACCCACAGCGCTTCGTCAAGCTGATGGAGGCCAAGCTGGAGGACTTTCAGCCGGCCACCCAGACCGTCTTCCATACGCCGGGGCAGGCCTCGTCCATCAGCCTCAAGGCCGCTGAGAGCCCCTGACTGGCATGGCCCACATCGAGTTCACCCCGCAGTTGCACCGCTTCGTCAACACGCCGGTGCTCGACACCCCAGCCACGACGTTGCGCGAGCTGCTGGACGCCGCCTTCGACGGCAACCCGCTGCTGCGCGGCTACATCGTCGATGAGCAGGGCCACCTGCGCGTCAACGTCGTTGTTTTCATCGACGGCCTGCGTGCGCGGGACCTGCGCGGCCTGACCGACCCGCTGCGGCCCGACAGCCGCGTCCATGTTTTGCAAGCTCTATCCGGAGGATGAAATGACCGACCGCGCCTGGCTCTGCACCCGCAAGGGGTTGTTCGAACTACGCCGCCGCCAAGGCGCTTGGCAGGTCGAGCGCCTCAGCTTCCCCGCCGACCCCGTCACCATGGTGCTGCCGCCGGACAGGAGTGGCCGCATGCTGGCGGGGCTCAACCTCGGGCACTTCGGCGCCAAGCTGCATGCCAGCGACGACGCGGGGCAGACCTGGCACGAGGTGGTGGCGCCTGCCTTCCCGCCGCAGCCCGAAGGAGCAGAAGGGCCGGAGTGGAAGCTGAACCAGGTCTTTTCGCTGGAGCGCTCGGGCGATGCGATCTGGGCCGGTACCGTGCCCGGCGGCCTCTTCGTGAGCCGCGACCAGGGCGAGACCTGGGCCTTGAACGAGCCCCTCTGGCTCGACCCGCGCCGCACGCAGTGGATGGGCGGCGGCAACCCTGCGCCCGCCATGCACTCGGTCTGCCCGCACCCGGCCAACCCCGAAGAGCTGCTAATTGGCGTCTCCTGCGGCGGCGCTTGGCGCACCACCGACGGTGGCCAGACCTGGGCGCTGCGCGCCACCGGCATGCGCGCCGACTTCATGCCGCCCGAGCTGGCGGGTGACGAGAACTCGCAGGACCCGCACCTGATCGCCCGCTGCGCGGCGGAGCCGAACGTGCTCTGGTGCCAACACCACTGCGGCATCTACCGCTCCACCGACAACGGCGCCAATTGGGTCGAACACAAGGCCGCGCCATCGAGCTTCGGTTTCGCGGTTGCTGCGCATCCGCAAGACCCGCTGACCGCCTGGTTCGTCCCCGCCGAGAAGGACATGCGCCGCATCCCCGTGGACGCGGCCTTGTGCGTGACCCGCACCCGCGACGGTGGCCAGAGCTTTGAAGTGCTGCGCACCGGCCTGCCGCAACAGCACTGCTACGACCTCATCTACCGCCATGGTTTGGCCGTGGACGAGACGGGCACGCAGCTGATGATGGGCTCGACGACCGGCGGCGTCTGGGCCAGCTCGGATGCCGGTGACAGCTGGCAGACCGTGTCGACGACGCTGCCGCCGGTGTATGCGGTGAAGCTCGGCTGAGCTGACGCGCTGCCTCAGGCGCGGCGCTGGCGCGCCAGCCGGCCCACGGCCAGCAAGCCGGCGCCGAACAGGGCCCAGGTGCCGGGTTCCGGCACGGCGGGCACGCCGGCAAACGCCACGGTCACGCTCATGCGGCCGTTGGGGTAGTTGCCGATCGTGTTGCCCAGACTGGCATAGGTGTAGATGTTCTCGTCGGCCACGTTGGCGGCGGAGCCCGGAACGAACGAACCCGCCTGACCGTAGACCGCGCGGACGACGCTGCTGGCCATCTGGTAGGAGCCATTCACCTTGAGCGCCACTCCGCTGACGTTGAAGCAGGCGGAAGGCACATCGCAGTTGCCGTCGATGGTCAGGTAGCTGCCGAGGGCGTTGAGCGTGCCATCGGCATCGCTGAAGTAGAGGTCGTAGTTTTCGTTGCCCAAGAAGAAACCGAAATCTCGGCCCGCGTAGCTCAGCGCAGCACCGGGCAGCGTGTTCACCAGTCGCGGGTCACCAGCTGCGAAGTCAGCGGCCTCGGTGCTGTAGGTCACCTCCCAGACGCGAACGCCCTGAAAGCCAACGATGTCGGTGATACCGGCGTGGGCGAGGGAAGCCGTGGCGCTGAGCGCCAAGGTCAAGAGAGCAGGAGCGAAGCGCATGACGGATCCTTGAAAGTTGGGGAGACACCTGTATCAGCGGCAAATGCTATCCGGGCGGCTCAAAGCCGCCGCCCCACATTTGAGGGGCAGTTCGGACCAAAGAGCCATGTCGTCCGGCCCCATGCCTGGCGCTGCCATGCAATCACACATATTATGTGTAGGCATACTCCGTGAGGTCTTCATGAACATCACCCTGGCTGTGGACGAACGGATCGCTGAGCAGGCTCGCAGGGCAGCTTCCGCCATGGGCAAGAGCCTGAACCAAGCCGTGCGCGATTACTTGGAACAATTGGCGGGGGCAGAACAACTGGCCGCCGAGCTCAAGGCCTTCGAAGTCTCGGCGCTGGCCAGCCCAGGGCGCTTGAACGGTTGGCGCTTCAACCGCGACGAGGCAAATGAGCGAGGCAGCCGGTATGCGTAGCCTGCTGGACACCAATGTCCTGGTCTATGCCGACTCCCCTGACGAACCCGCCAAGCAGCGCCGCGCCATCGGCCTGATCCGCGACCTGCGCGCCCGTGGTGAGGCCGTGCTCTCCACCCAGGTGCTGCAGGAATGGGTCAACGTCGCCCTGCGCAAATTGCGCCTGCCGCCACCCTTAGTGCGCGAGCGTCTGGCCTTCTACCGCCGTTTCGACCTCGTGCAGACCACACCCGAGCTGATCACTGGCGCGCTGGACCTGCACGTGCTGCATAGCCTGTCGTTCTACGACGCCCTGATCCTGCAGGCCGCCGCCACCAGTGGCTGCCCGCGCCTGCTTAGTGAGGATATGCAGGACGGGGCGGTGATCGCCGGGGTGACGGTAGAGAACCCGTTTCGGGGCTGACAGGCTGCCCGGCCCGGCCGAGAACGACATGCGCCGCATCCCAGTCGACGCGGCCTTGTGCGTGACCCGCACCCGCGACGGTGGCCAGAGCTTTGAAGTGCTGCGCACCGGCCTGCCGCAACAGCACTGCTACGACCTCATCTACCGCCATGGTTTGGCCGTGGACGAGACGGGCACGCAGCTGATGATGGGCTCGACGACCGGCGGCGTCTGGGCCAGCTCGGATGCCGGTGACAGCTGGCAGACCGTGTCGACGACGCTGCCGCCGGTCTACGCCGTCAAGATGGGCTGAAGTTCGCTTACATCTCATGCAAGACGCTGACACGCATTTGAGGGGGTGATCCCTAGTTCGCAGTCGCGAGACGGGCTGGCAATTCGGAGGGGCTTCGAGACACTTCGGCGGGCCAGGCTTTTGAGGCCGGCCTCACCCTTTTTGGAGTGCCTCTATGCACAAGCAAACTCTCTCGCGGCTGGCGCTCAGCGTCCTTGTATTGACCGGCGCGACGGCAGCCCAAGCGGCCGATCCCGTGCAGTGGACCCTGGGCAGTGGCGGCAATGGCCACTACTACCTCTACGTCGACAACAACGTGACCTGGCAAGACGCGCTTGCCGCCGCCAGCACCATGACCTGGGCGGGCCTGCAAGGCCACCTCGCCACCATCACCAGTGCGGGCGAAGACAACTTTGCCGGCGCGACGGCTGCCGGTGGGCGCCTGGCCTGGATCGCTGCCTCCGACGACGGCCACGAGGGCAGTTGGACCTGGCGCGCCGGCCCCGAGAACGGTCAAGCACTGACCTACTTCAATTGGTCACCCGGTGAGCCCAACAACTGCTGCAATGGTGAGAACTATGTGCACCTGAACTGGGGTGCCGGTGGCAGTTGGAATGACCATGGCGGCCCGGGCAATAGCGGGCAGGTCAACGGATTCCTGGTCGAGTTCGGTGCGCCTGTGCCCGAGCCCACCTCGGCGCTGCTGT
>CALMQC010000628.1 GCA_937871895.1 uncultured Roseateles sp.
GGTTCGGCGTAGCTGCTCTGGCGGTGCTGCAGGTGCGGGGCGATGTCGGGGCGCACGCTGGCGACGATGCGGCGCAGCTGCTCGGCGGCGGGTGGGCCGAGGTGGTCATAGGCCTCGACGAAAAGCGCCCGTGCCGCATCGCGCGGGAACTCGGCGGGCAGCAGCTCGGTGGGCAGCAGCGGGTCGCTGCGCACGGCGCTGCGCCAGGCGTCCATCAGCTGGGTGCGGCGCACGAGGGCATCGCTGGTGGGCACCTGGCCCTCGCGGGCGCGCTGGACCAAGGGGCTGTAGTGCTTGATGAAGGCGGCGTAGTGCTGGGCCACGGCGTCGAGGTCGTAGGCCTCCAGCGGGTTGCGCCCCGCAAAGCCGTCCTCGTGCTGCGCGCGCAGCACGGTGACCTGCAGCGGCTCGGTGGCGTTCAGCGACTCCAGCACCGCGCGTGCCGTCTGCACGGCTGCCGCGCCGGGCCGCAGCCAGGCGGCGTCGTAGAAGCGCGCAAAACGCGCCGCCAGCAGCCGCGTGCGCAGCTGGGCCCGCAGCTCGCGCTGGGCCTCGGGCACCGAGGCCAGCACCAGGGTCCACTGGCCGTCCCAGGGTTCGGGTTGGGTGTCGGTGCCCAGCAGGCGCGCAAAGCGTTCCTGGTGGTGGCTCAGCGCCCAGTCGCTCAGGCGGTAGAGCACCGCGCGGCCCACCATGTCGCGCATCAAGAAGCCGTGGCCGGCCACCCGCTCCAGCGCCAGCCGCGCGGCCATGTCCGAGATGCCGAACTCCGCCAGCACGCGCGTGAAGACGCCGGCCGGGATCGGCCCGCCAGCGTCGGCCCAGGTGTAGTCGCCCAGCAGCGTCCGGACGAGGGACTGGGTGCCGTTGGTCTCACGATTGCGCGTCGGGGTGCTCATCAATAGCCTCGGAAGTGGTTCACAGACTGAACGATATTGCGCGATCTCGCATCCAGACAAACGCTAGGAATGACGGTCGCACTGCCAAACGTATATTTGGCCGCAAACGCCTCCCGCCATGCCGTCCCAACCCTTGCTGACTCCCACGTTTGTGGGCCGCTCCGACGCTGCACGACGGCGCCTCTTGGCCCTCGCTGCAGCGGCCTGCCTGCCAGGCGCCGCGCGTGCGGAGCCCTTGGCGGTGCTGCGCCTCTTGCTCGGCGCACCGGCCGGTGGCCCGGGCG
>CALMQC010000629.1 GCA_937871895.1 uncultured Roseateles sp.
TGGGCCAGCGGTCGGGCGCGCGTTGCCACTCGATGCGGGCGAGCGTGTCATCGAGTGAGCGCTCGGGGTGCAGGCGCAGCGCATCGACCAGCGCATGCGCGTCGCGCAGCCCGAGGTTGAGGCCCTGACCGGCCACCGGGTGCAGGGTCTGCGCCGCATTGCCAATCCGCAGCGTGCGGCCATTGACGAGCTTGGTCTCGACATTGAGTCCCAGCGGGAAGCACTTCAGCGGCCCGACGCCGGCAAGCATCCCCGCCGCCTCGGGGAGCTGGCGCTGGATCACCACCTGGCGCTGCGCGGCATCGAGCCCCGCGATGTCGTCCTCGTCTTGCGGCATGCACCACACCAAGGCTGCGCGCGGGCCTTGCGTGTCACGGGGCAGGGGCAGCAGGGCGAGCGGGCCATTGCGCGTGAAGCGTTCGATGGCGCGGCCTTGCAAACCCGGCTCCGCCAAGCGCACCTGGCCAACCCAGGCGTTCTGTTCGTAGTCGCGGCTGAGGCGCTTGCGGTCTTGCTCGGCAAACACGCCACCTTCGGCGACGACCGCGAGGTCGAACTGTTCAGCCAGGTTGGATTCGCCGATCTCCAACTCGACGCCATCGGCCACGGGCTTGATGGCGTGGACGGCGGTGGCGAAGCGGGTGCTCAAGCCCTCGCGTTGCATGGCCACCCAGCGCGCCTGCAAGGGCGCAACGACGGCGCCATAGCTCAGCACGGCGCCCAGCTGCACCACGCCCTGCTCGGCGGCGGTGATGCGCACCTCGGGCTCGCCCGCCGTGCCAAACACCGGGTGCGACAGCGTCGGCGGCGCCTGGCTGACGTGCACCTCGCGGATGGCCTCGGCGCTGGCGGGCACCCAGGCCTGCAGGCGCTGCAGCAACTGCACGCTGCCGAGGTTGAGCGCCAGGGTGCGTGCGTCACCGCTGATGTCACGGTCCAGCGGGCGCTGGTCAAAGAGGCTGACGCGGATGTGCGGCAGCCGCTCGGCCACCATCAAGGCCAGCGCCAAACCCACCGGGCCGGCGCCCACGATGGCAAGGTTCATGGGAGGATTCATGGCTACGGAATCTATCCCAGTGGAGGCGCCTGAATGCAATACCGCCGTCTTGGCCGTTCTGGCCTGCAGGTCTCCGAGTTGTCGCTCGGCTCCTGGATCACGTATCACAACCAGGTGGGGGTGGACGCCGCCGTCGAGATGATGGCGGCGGGCTTTGATGCCGGCATCAACTTCTTCGACAACGCCGAGGTCTATGCCCAAGGCCAGAGCGAGGTGGTGATGGGCCAGGCGCTCAAGAAACTGGGTTGGGCGCGGCTGAGTTACGTCGTCTCGACCAAGCTCTTTTGGGGCCTGGAGGCGCCGGGCTCCCAGGTCAACCGCCGCAACACGCTCAACCGCAAGTACCTGCTGCAGTCCATCGACGCCTGCTTGCAGCGCCTGCAGCTGGACCATGTGGACCTCGTCTACTGCCACCGGCCCGACCCGCACACGCCGATTGAAGAGACCGTTTGGGCCATGCACGACATGGTGGCACGCGGCAAGGCGCTGTACTGGGGCACCAGCGAGTGGAGCGCCGCCGAGATCCGCGCGGCCTGGGACTTGGCGCAGCAGCACCACCTGCACAAGCCCATCGTCGAGCAGCCGCAGTACCACCTCTTCCACCGCCAGCGGGTCGAGGTCGAGTACGCGCGGCTCTATGAGGACCTCGGTCTCGGCCTCACCACCTGGAGCCCGCTGGCTTCGGGTCTGCTCACCGGCAAGTACCGTGACGGCATCCCGGCCGGCAGCCGGGGCGCGATGGAAAACCTGGCCTGGCTGCGCGACGGCCTGCTGGACCCGGCACGCAATGTAGCGGTGGGCAAGCTCGCCAGCGTGGCGGCCGACCTGGGCTGCAGCCTGGCCCAGCTGGCCATTGCCTGGTGCAACCGCAACCCGCGCGTGTCGAGCGTCATCCTCGGCGCGAGCCGCGTCTCGCAGCTGCAGGACAACCTGGGTGCCCTGGCCGTGACGCCCAAGCTGACGCCCGAGGTGCTCGCGCGCATCGATGCACTGACGCAGCCCCTGGCCCGCTGACGCCGCCGTGACGACCAAACCGCTCGCCTTTGGGCACGCCGCACTCGTCGAGCAACTGGCCGACGAGTTGCAAGCCAGCCTGAGCCAAGACCGTTCGGGCTCGATGGAGCCGGCCCTGGTCGTGGGCGTGTTTGGCGAATGGGGCTCGGGCAAGAGCCGGCTGCTCAGTTCGGTCGAAGACGAACTGCGCCGCCGCGATACCACCCGCCCGCCGGCCGAGCGCGCCACGGCACTGACGGTCATCGTGCCCTTCAACGCCTGGCGCTACGAGCGCGAGGAGCACCTGCTGGTGCCGCTGCTGCGCGTGGCCGAGCAGCAGCTGCGCAAGGCGCTCGACGCCAGCCTGCCCGCCGATGTGCGCGAACGCGAGCAGCTCTCGGACCGTCTGCTGCTGGTGGCTGACCTGGCGCAGACCATCTACAGCCACGGCGGCCGCGAACTGATGCAGGCCGCGCTGGCGGTGCAGGGCGTGGCGATCAAGCTGCCGGAGCTGAAGACCGATGCGAAGGCGGGTGCCGCGTCCCCAGGCCTGCTCGCGCGCTGGAAGGCGCTGCGCGAGGCGCAGGCGCAGGCGCGCCGGCTGCAAACGCCGATCAGCGCGCTGCACAGCCTCTACTACGACTTTCTCGAACACCTGCGCGCCGTCACCGGCCGCAACCCCAAGGCCCTGGCCCAGCACCGCGAGCGTCTCAAGCTGCGGGGCCTGGGCTGGTGGCCGCGTTGGAGCACCCGCGTGCGCAGCGCCTTGCAGTGGCTGCTGACGGGCGAGACGCAGCTGGAGCCGCAACTGCAGGTCAACCTCGTCTTCCTCGTCGACGACCTCGATCGCTGCCTGCCCGACAAGGCCGTCGAGGTGCTGGAGGCGATCAAGCTCTTCCTCGAAGTCGAGGGCTGCGCCTTCGTGCTGGCGCTGGACGAAGAAGTGGTGGAGCGCGGCATTGCCCACCGCTACAAGGACTACGCGCTGCAGGGCAAGGAGGGCCTCACCCCCATCACCGGCGCCGAGTACCTGGAGAAGCTGGTCCACCTGCCCATCCGCCTGCCCCGGCCCACGCCCACCTCCACCTGGGGCTTTCTGGCCGCCGAGCAGCCGGCTTGGTTTGCGCTGCCCGATGGCCAGCCGAACGAGCTGGCCAAGCTGGTGGGCGCCATCACGCCGGCCGTGCCGCGCAAGCTCAAGCGCATGGTCGCCTTGCTTGAGATGGCCGAGGAGCTGGGCGCCGGTGACGAGACCCTGCCCGAGCGCCGCGAGTGGCTGGCCATTGCCTGCGCGCTGCAGCTCTTTGCGCCGGCCCTGTTCCGCTACCTGCGCCTGCGCGGCGCCGGGCTCTTGATCACCCTGGCCGACTGGCGGCGCGAGGTGAAGTTCCGCAACCTGCAGTCCCTGCGCGATGAGCTCCTGACCCAGCAGCGCGACGCCGCCAGCACTGCCGCCCTGCAGGTCATCAACGCCAAGCTGCGCCTGCCCGAGCTGTGCGAGCAGGTGATGCAGAACCGCTCGGGCTTTGATTTGCTGGAGCTGCTGGCGCGGGTGGACGTGCTGAATACGCGTCACCCGCTGCAGCCAGCGCAGCTGGGGGCGCTGTTGGCCTTCACCGAGACCGAGGACGTGGTGACGCCAGCACCGCAAGCCGCCAGCGAGCCACCTGCGCCTGCCGAGCCGACCGCCAGCCGGGCCGAGGCTGCACCGCCGCCGCTGGAAGTCCCCGTCGTGAGCCTCGACGCAGCGCCGGCACCGACCGCCCTGGCGCCCTCGGCGGTGGCCCCGCCCCAGCCGCTACGAGAGCTGAGCCCTGTCGCAGCGGCAACGGCCCAGCCGCCCGGCGACATCGCCGAGGTCTTTGCCGGCCCGCCTCGCTGGGCGCCCCCCGTGGCCACGCTGGAGCACGAGCGCG
>CALMQC010000630.1 GCA_937871895.1 uncultured Roseateles sp.
GGCTCAATGGCTGTTCGGTCGGTGCCGGGGCACGCAGTTGGACCTGCCCAAGAGAACCGTCCTGCACCACCAGGCTGGCCAGGGCCTCGACGCGCACGGCTTGCGTCCCCGTGCTCAGCACCTTGGCCTCACCCGCACGTGGCGACACGGCGCCCTGCGTGCCGATCACGGTCGCGCCGTCGCGCACACCCGCCTGCAGGGCCGGCGCCAGGCGCACCACCACCCAGCGAAGTTCGACGTCAAAGAGCAGCGCCGGCGCTGCCCGGATGGCCATCGTTGCGCTCAGCATGGGGAGGGCCAGCCAGGCCCGCAGCAGGACCCGGCGCGATTCGACATCTGGCATGGCGCACCCCTCCAACATGGCAGGCAGGAGCATGCATCTTGCGCCCGGCGGCGGCCGGCCATCGCGCGAAAAGCGCGGCCCAGCACCGCCCCTTCTCAAGGCGTCAGCGGCGGTCAGCCGCAGCAGGCGTAGTAGCCCGTGTACTGCTCGTGCTGCTGCGGGATGCCGCGCACAAAGGTCACGCGCTTGCCCTGCGTCAGCGAATTGAAGATGACCGGAAAGCCCACGTCCTTGATGGCGGCGTTGATCACCACGTAGGCAGCGTTGAGGTTGGTGATCTCGTCCCAGAAGTAGCGCAGCAGCTCGAACACCAGCATGGGCTTGGTGCGCGCTGCGGACTCCGGGGCGATCTCGCTGAACATCTCGGCGGCCTGTTTGGGGCTGATGCGCGCCTGGTTGGTCTCCAGCAGGTAGATCGACGACACCTCGGGCGCCAGGCGTTCGTGGAAGGCGAGATCGCCAAAGAGTTCGGCCCGCGCGGGATCGAGCGTGCAGCGCATGTTCTCGGCCGCCTTGCTGTTGCGCTGCCGCAGGTAGACCTGCCAGTCCCGCATCGCGAAGGGCAGAGGCTCGATGTGCTGCCTGAACAGCAAGCCGCCGTCCGACATTTCGATGGGTTCGAGGTTGACGGGGCTGGCCTCGTGAAGCGCAATCTGCGTCAGGGCGAGCTTGAGGCCCATCTGCAAATAGGCCGGATGCGCCACCAGGGTGTCGAGATGGGTTTCGTTCATCCCGTCGGCCGACAGGACGTCCATCAATCGCTGGCAAATCGGTGAGTGCACTGGGGTTCCTCCTGAAACTGCGTCCCGCTCCAACCCCGGGCTTGGGCCCGATGTGATGTGGCCGGAGTAAACACCAATGCCGCGATGCTGTGTAGCTGGCGCGTGGCAATATTGCCTGCAGCGAGCACTGAAATCGCGTTCAACGTGCATCAATGCCTTGCGCATCCCTCATCGGGGGCAAGGTCTGGCACCGCTAGGCTGTCGGCTTTGGCCAGCAGCACCCTAAACCCATGAAGCTCTACATCGGCAACAAGAACTACTCGTCCTGGTCCATGCGCGCCGGCGTGCTGCTCGCGGCCTTCAAGATCCCGCACGAGGCCGTGCTGCTGCGCCTGGACATGACGCCAGGCTCCGCCTTCTACGAGACCCTGGCTCGCATCACCCCCGCCGCCCGCGTGCCCGTGCTGGTGGAGGACGACGGCTTTGCCGTCTGGGACACGCTGGCCATTGCCGAGTACCTGGCCGACCGGCACCCCGAGCTCGCCATCTGGCCGCGCGATGCCCGCCAACGCGCACGTGCCCGCAGCGTCTGCGCCGAGATGCACGCCGGCTTTGGTCGGCTGCGCACCGTCTGCCCGATGAACATCGAAGCGGCCCTGCCCGAAGTGGGTGCCCGCCTGATGGCCGAGGACACCGGCCTGAGGCAAGACCTGGCCCGCATCGACCAGCTGTGGAGCGAGGCGCTGGCAGCGAGCGGCGGGCCCTTCCTCTTCGGCAGCTTCAGCGCGGCCGACGCCTTTTTCGCCCCGGTGGTGATGCGCGTCACGCGCTACGGCCTGCCGCTGAGCGCGGCGGCGGCGGCCTACTGCCAGGCCATCGAGGCCCACCCGGCGGTGGCGGCCTGGGTGGCCGATGCGCTGCTGGAGCGGGACTTCATCCCGGAGGACGAGCCGTATCGGACGGCGCGGACGTGAAAAAGCCGGCCTGTGGCCGGCTTGGTTGCTGCCGCCTTGTGGTCTTCGCTCACGTCGCAAGCGACATGAGCTACGCCCCAAGGCTGCCCGGTCGCGTTGCGCCCGCTGGGCTTACAGCCCAGCCGCTGCACGCAGCGCGGCAGCCTTGTCAGTTCTCTCCCACGTGAACTCGGGCTCCTCGCGGCCGAAGTGGCCATAGGCCGCCGTCTTGGCGTAGATCGGGCGCAGCAGGTCGAGCATCTGGATGATGCCCTTGGGGCGCAGGTCGAAGTGCTCGTTCACGAGCGCGGCGATCTTGTCGTCGGAGATCACGCCGGTGCCTTCGGTGTAGACGGTCACGTTCATGGGCTTGGCCACGCCAATCGCATAGGCCACCTGCACCTGGCACTGCTTGGCCAGGCCGGCGGCGACCACGTTCTTGGCCACGTAGCGGGCGGCATAGGCGGCGCTGCGGTCCACCTTGGACGGGTCCTTGCCCGAGAAGGCGCCGCCGCCGTGCGGGCAGGCGCCGCCGTAGGTGTCGACGATGATCTTGCGGCCCGTGAGGCCGCAGTCGCCCTGCGGGCCGCCGATGACGAAGCGGCCGGTCGGGTTGATCAGGTACTTGGTGTCGGCCGTGAGCCATTCCTTGGGCAGCACGGGCTTGATGATTTCCTCGCGCACGGCCTCGTAGAAGGCGTCGGTCATGCGGTTGCCCAGGCTGTACTCTGGCGCGTGCTGGCTGGAGAGCACCACGGTGTCGATGCTGTGGGGCTTGCCGTCCACGTAGCGCATCGTGACCTGGCTCTTGGCGTCGGGGCGCAGGAAGGGCAGGCGGCCGTCCTTGCGCAGCTGGGCCTGTCGCTCGACGAGGCGGTGGGCGTAGTAGATCGGCGCGGGCATCAGCTCGGGCGTCTCGTCGCAGGCGTAGCCGAACATCAGGCCCTGGTCACCGGCGCCGGTGTTCAGGTGGTCGTCGGAGGCGTGGTCCACGCCCTGGGCGATGTCATTGGACTGCTTGTCGTAGGCCACCAGGACCGCGCAGCCCTTGTAGTCGATGCCGTATTCGGTGTTGTCGTAGCCGATGCGCTTGATGGTGTCGCGCGCAACCTGGATGTAGTCGACATGCGCATTGGTCGTGATCTCGCCGGCCAGCACGACGAGGCCGGTGTTGGTCAGCGTCTCGGCAGCCACGCGGGAGCGCGGGTCTTGCTCGAAGATGGCATCCAGGATGGCATCCGAGATCTGGTCGGCGACCTTGTCGGGGTGACCTTCAGAGACGGATTCCGAGGTGAAGAGGTAATCGTTCGCCACTTTCTTAAACTCCTTTGACTGGTTGAGGCCCGGCGCTTGCCGTGCTTGTCAGGAGACGCGGCGAACGCTTTAGCAGGATTTGTGAATCGCCCCGCAAGTAGTCCATTAACTCGGCGATAGCGGCAGAGTATAGAAAACATGACCTGGTTGTTTCGCGCAATCTCCTGGCTGCCGTTGGCGTTTCTCCACGCTTTGGGCGGGCTGCTGGGGTGGCTGGTTTACGGGCTCTCGCCCACCTACCGGCGCCGCTTCAAGGCCAATGTGGCGCAGGCGGGCATCGCCTGGCCCGAGGCCCGGCCCGCCATCGCGGCGGCTGGGCGGATGGCGGCTGAGTTGCCCTGGCTGTGGGTGGCGCAAAAGGGCCGCCCGCTCGGCAGCAAGTTGCAGTGGGACGGCGCTGAGCACGTCGAAGCCGCGCTGGCCGCCGGCAAGGGCCTGGTGCTGCTGACGCCCCACCTCGGCTGCTTCGAGATCTGCGCCCAGGC